>WFQR01000028.1 GCA_015486955.1 Hippea sp.
ACGACTCGATTATATCGAGAAAGTACTTAAGCAGGATACTGGAAGAGTCCGGTAAGATAAAGGTTATAGACACGGCTAAGGATGGAGAGGAAGCCATAGAGAAAATAAAGAAACTTAACCCAGATGTTGTTACTCTTGACGTAGAAATGCCACGCCTCAACGGCATTGAGGCCTTAAAGATAATTATGAAGGAATGCCCTGTTCCTGTTGTTATGGTTAGCAGCTTGACAAAGGATGGGGCTAAAGAAACGCTTGAGTCTTTGAGACTTGGTGCCGTAGATTACATATCAAAGACAGATGTACTATCGTTTAAAGAAGCGGCAAAAGAGGCAAGGGAGCTGTTGATTGAAAAGATCGTAGCTGCAAAGGATGCGCGAATCAGGGGAAGAAGGCTTAGACCAGCAAGAACAACACCGACCGTTGAGGCAAAAGAAGAAACTCCTATAGTTTCGTCCACCCACAAGAAAAAGTTAGAAAAGATGGATATAAAGGTTGTCGCCATTGCAGCCAGTACAGGCGGTCCTGTGGCTTTGGAAAAGGTGTTTTCCATGCTGCCACTACTTGGAGTGCCTGTAATGATTGTTCAACACATGCCTAAGACATTTACCGGTGTATTTGCAAACTCTCTAAGCAAGGTTTCGAAAATCAAGGTAAAGGAAGCAGAAGACGGCGAGGAGTTAAGACCCAATCAGGGTTATCTTGCTCCAGGCGGCATGCAGATGACAGCAAGTAAGTCTGGTTCTCGGTATATTGTTAGGGTATCCGATGAGCCCAAAACAATCTATACACCGAATGCAGATGTCATGTTTACATCCGTTGCTGAAGTCTTTGGCGATAAGGCACTGTGTGTAATAATGACGGGAATGGGTGATGACGGCTTCAGAGGTCTACAAAAAGTAAAAGCAGCAGGTGGAACGATTATTGCTCAGGATAAGGATTCATGCGTTGTTTGGGGAATGCCGAGAAAGCCCACCCAAACGGGTCTTGCAGATTTTGTAGTTCCCTTAGATGAGATAGCACCGACAATTTCTAAGATTGTACTGGGAAGGTAGTTAAAATATGCCTGAGATACTGTCTCAGGAAGAGATAGATGCCCTTTTAAGCAATATTGAAAAGGAAGAGCTTATAGAGGAAGAGCCTGAAGAAGTCGTAGAGGAGATCGTTGAGCCTAAGAAGGTCTCTCTATACGACTTTAAAAGGCCCGATAAGGTCTCAAAAGAACAAATTAGGGCGATAAAAAATCTCCATGACAAGTTCTCACGCAATTTCTCAAGTAGACTCTCGGCTTTCTTAAGATCCATTGTTGAGATAGATGTGGTTAGCGTTGACCAAATGACGTATGCTGAATTCGTTTTGTCTTTGTCCAATAACGTTAGCTTCAATGTTATTAGTTTATCTCCCCTTGATGGAAATGGCGTATTTTCGCTTGAGCCAGACATCGGCTTTGCACTTGTGGATAGATTGCTTGGCGGTATGGGTGAAGCTGTTAATCTATCGAGGCCATTTACAGATATTGAGCAGAGCATACTCCTGGATGTTGTGAAGCAAGCAATGGAGGAAATGAGGGCTGCCTGGGAGCCCATAATGGATATAAGCTTCGAAGTTGTGGGGCAGGAGTCCAGTCCAAACGTTGTTCAAATAGTTGCGCCATCAGAAATTGTTGTTTTGGTTGTTTTTGAGGTTAAGCTTGGTGAATCAAGCGGCATAATTAACTGGTGTCTGCCCGTAATAGTTTTAGAGCCTGTGTTGAACAAAATCGGAACGCATGATATACTTGCCCGATCCAAAAAGGTCACAGAGGATAGGACAGAGGATATAGCAAGGACCTTAAAGGAGGTCAGTGTATATTTGGACTTTAGGTTGGGTTCGAAGATTATAAAGGTGAAAGATTTTCTTAATTTAAATGAGAACGATATCATTGTGCTCAACACCAAAGTGAACGAGGAGTTGCCCGTGTATATGAACGGCGTTAAAAAGTTCATGGTAAAATTAGGTAAGAAGGGAATGAACAAAGCCGTGAAAATTACACAGATTGTAACATAAGGTGGTGGTATGGTAGCTGAAGAGTTGTCTCAGGATGAGATCGATAGCCTGTTCGGAGATTCAAGTGGGGAAGGTTCAAGCGAAGAAATAAAAGAAGAAGTGCACAAATTCTTTGAGCTTCTGAATGATTCTTTGGAAGAAGTTTTAAAGACGGCATTTTCTTTAGAGGTTGTTTCCAAATTCACAGATCTGACCACAGCAAAAAAAGACGAGCTGTCTTTAGAAAATAAAGTTTTTGTTGTTGTCGGTCTTTCTTCAGATGACAATTCCGTTGATTTATTCCTGACAGCGGACAAAAGGTTTGCTTCGATTTTGTCGGATTTGATGTTGATGGGGCCTGGTGAGGGAAAGGATGAACTTGAGCCTGACGATCTGGATGCTTTAAAGGAGTTGTTCTCCCAGGTTTTTGGTAACCTGTCCACGGCAGTTAAGGACTCAATTCCCGTACCGTTGACTATAGAGGTCAAAGAGGTAAAGCAAGAGGGCGTTGAGCTACCGGAATCTCTGTATAAGGCGAGCTATGATATTGCTTTGCCCAATATTGAGGATGGTACTCTTGAGGTATATGCAGGCAAAGCCGATTTTGATCAGATTTTTGAGGCTAAGGCTGAAGAAAAAGAGACGCCAGAAGAGGTTGTTACCGATACAGAGGTGCCGTTTAAAGAGGTTGAAGAGGAGCATGTGGGTGAGACTCATACTGAACATGTTTTAAGCCCAGCAGAGACGCCAAAGAACTTAGACCTCATAATGGACATAGATTTAGAGGTTAAGATTAGGATTGGCGAAAAGTACATGCTCATAAAGGACATTCTTGATCTCAAGGATGGTTCGATCATAGAGTTGGACAAAAGCATTGAGGAACCGATGGATGTGCTTGTGAATGGCAAGGTTGTGGCGAAAGGTGTTGTGGTTGTTGTTGGTGGCAGGTTTGGAATAAAGATCACACATATTGAGACAAGGGAAGAAAGAATAAGGTCTTTGGGTGGCTGATATGGAATTGCCAAGTGTTACGACATGTAGGGTTGATTTGGGTAGGGTCGATGATAGTGAGAAGGAAAAAATAAAGCAAATCTTGAGGATGAAAAATATAGCCGTTGTGGGCATAAGCCCAAAAGAGGATAGGCCAAGCTACGATGTCGCCAAATACTTAAAGGAAAACGGTTATAACATCATACCTGTGAGGCCTGCGGCTAAAGAGATTTTGGGTGAGAAGTGCTACAGGAGCTTAGAGGACATTGACAGGCCTGTGGATGTCGTTGATGTGTTCAGGAGATCTGAATACTGTGTAGAGATAGCAAAGCAGGCTGTGAAGATCAAGGCGAAGGCACTGTGGCTACAAGAGGGTGTGTATAGCGAAGAGGCAAAGAGAATAGCCGAAGCAGCGGGTCTTATTGTGATAATGGACAAGTGTTTGAAAAAAGCCCACAGAGAGTTCAAGGACGAGTTGTAAATGGATAAGTTTGTGATAGAAGGACCAACAAAGCTCAAAGGCAAAGCCGTCGTCAGTGGTTCAAAGAATGCCTCTTTGCCCATGATGGCGGCAGCGATTTTAACGGATAAGGATGTAATCTTGAACAATGTCCCGAATTTGAGGGATATAGATACGATGTGCCAATTGATGCTTAAACTTGGATGTGAATGTGAAAGAGAGGATAAAACGCTAAAGATAAACTGTGCCAACATCAGTTCAGATTTTGCGCCTTATGATTTGGTAAGGAAGATGAGGGCCTCCATTCTGGTCTTTGGACCCTTGATGGCGCGCTTAAGGTCGGCTCATGTGTCTTTACCCGGTGGATGCGCGATAGGTGTCAGACCTGTTAATCTTCATATAAACGCCATTCGATCAATGGGCGGTGATGTGGACATAGAGAATGGATATATAATTGCAAAGACTGAAAGGCTTAGAGGCGAGACCATATACTTCGATATACCAACCGTTACAGGAACGGAAAACGTGATGATGGCGGCTGTTTTGGCTTCTGGTAAGACCGTGATAAAAAACGCTGCTCGTGAGCCTGAAGTGGTTGACCTTGCTAAGATGTTAAAAAAAATGGGAGCAAAAATAGAGGGAGAGGGCGAAAGCGTCATTGAGATAGAGGGTGTTGATTATCTTGATGGTGTTGAATACACGGTGATGCCCGATAGGATTGAGGCTGGGACATTTATGTGCGCGGCTTTGATTACACAGTCTGAGATAGAGATAGAGAATGCCCCACTTTTTGCGATGGATGCCATATTGGATAAATTCGTTGAAGTTGGCGGTGAGTATGAATTAGCGGAGAACGGCTTGATTGTAAGGGGAAGGCAGATTAAACCTACAATGATAAAAACGGCGGTCTACCCTGGTTTCCCTACGGATATGCAGGCACAATTTATGGCTGTTCTGAGTTTAGCTAAAGGCACGAGCATTATTGAAGAGACGATCTTTGAGAATAGGTTTATGCATGTGGCAGAGCTAAATAGGCTGGGAGCAAATATAGTTGTGTCTGGGAGCAAGGCTGTTGTTGAGGGCGTTGACAGACTTATTGGTGCGAGTGTTATGGCAACAGATCTAAGGGCAAGTGCAAGCCTGGTTTTGGCGGGTCTTGCTGCACACGGCAGGACAGAGGTTTTGAGGATCTACCACCTTGATCGTGGTTATGAGAGTTTGGAGAAAAAGCTTACACAGTTGGGGGCAAAGATTTGGAGAGAGAAACAGTGATAACAATAGCCCTTCCGAAAGGAAGGCTTATGGATGAATCGCTTGAACTGTTAAACAGATGCGGCATAGAGGTTAGTGTTCCGTCCTCGAGGAAGCTGTTTTTTTACGATTTGAGTGGCAATTACAGGTTTTTGATTGTTAGGGCTCAGGATGTTGCAACGTATGTTGAGTACAATGCGGCTGATTTGGGTATAGTAGGCAAGGATGTTTTGGTCGAATCAAACAGTGATGTCTTTGAGCTTCTGGATTTGGGCATTGGCTACTGCAGGATGGTTGTTGCAGGCAGGGATAAGGGATGTTTGAGTGATAGAAAGACAACGGTAAGGGTAGCAACGAAGTTTGTTAATATTGCAAAGAGGTTTTTTTTGAAAAAAGGTATAAATGCAGAGGTTATCAAACTGTATGGATCCATTGAGCTTGCACCACTTTTGGGTCTTTCCGATTGCATTGTTGATATCGTGTCTACGGGTAGAACGCTCAAGGAGAACGGTTTGAGTGTGATTGAGGAGATATTTGAGTCAACGGCAAAACTTATTTCCAATAAGATATCCTATTACACAAAACATGATTTGATAAAGCAGTTTGTAGAGAAGTTGAGTGAATCCGTTGGTTCAGTTGCTTGAGTTTTACAAAGACATAGGCGTTGAGTATGTCAGGCCAGTAAAACTAAAGACAAAGGCAGATATTTTTGAGGAGCTTAAAAAAGAGGTAGAGAACTGTAAAAAATGCCCCCTTTATCAAAATAGGACTAATCCTGTATTTGGTGAAGGGAGTATTGATGCCGATCTCATGTTTGTTGGTGAGGCGCCGGGTAGGGATGAAGACTTGCAGGGTAGGCCATTTGTTGGTAGAGCCGGCAGGTTGCTTAGGGATTTACTAAAAGAGGTGGGTATCGACGTTGAAAGCGTGTATATAGCGAACTGTCTAAAATGCAGGCCGCCAAACAACAGAGATCCGTTGCCAGAAGAGCTTGTAAGTTGCTTTGGCTATTTAAAAAGGCAGATAGAGTTGATAAGACCGAAGGTTATAGCAACATTGGGTAGGTATTCGACCTATGAATTGACAAACCAAAAAGGGGCTTTAGGCACGTTGAGGGGGAAGGTTTTTAACTATCATGGTATAAAGGTTGTTCCGCTTTACCATCCGGCTTACCTTTTGAGAAACCCTAAGGCAGTAGAGATTTTTTTAGAGGATTTAAAGAAGGTTAAAGAGCTTCTCCAACAATGAAAAGATCAGTTTTGATTATACTGTTTGCACTTTTTGCGTTTAGGGTTGAAGCTGCTAATGTGATGATTATTGCACCATTTGATACAGCATTTTCAAAGTATGCAGAAGAGATTTACAATGGTTTGAATTTGTCTTTAGGTAATATTGTCAATATTATCAAGGTGAATTCGAGTGACAGTATAGAAGATGCCATAAACAAGTACAAGCCAGAGATTATCATTGGTCCGTTTTTGAATGACAACGTAAAAAGGGCTTTGAGATACCTTTGCAACAGGCAGGTTTACGTGTTTTTTCCCTTTTCTAAAGATACAGATAACTGTTACAATGTTTTCTTTTTTGGATACGACCCTATGCAGGCCGTAAAAGAGGTCGCGAACGATATTTGCAATTCCAACGCCCAAAGTATCGCCGTTTTTTATTCCTATAGCAGGTTGAATTTATCCGAGAAGGACGCATTCTTAAATGATTTGAGTGTTTGTGGAAAGTATGCAAGCGTTGTTAATGGCATTCCAACGTTTTTTAATCTGATGGATCAGTTTGTTAAGGAGACGTTTGACGTAGAGAAGATCAAAAGGTTTTCTGGTCTTACAGAGGGAAAAGTTTTTACATATTCGCTTAAACCTGATGCAACAGTAATATTTGCCCCATCCGACGTTTTTACCCACTTTATAGACGTGCTGGACTACTACGATATCAATCCGGGCGTTGTTTACACAACGGATTCGGTTGTGGATCAGAATATTCTGAGTTTAAGCAGAAGGATGATGGAATTTTTGAAGATCGTTGTTCCGTACTACATGTGCTCAAATAAGCCTATTGCTCAAAGCTTTTTGAAGGACTATAGACAGACCTACTACGAGGACCCCGATCAATTTGCAGCTTTGGGATACGATATTGGGAAGGTGGCTTTGTGGATTTTAAAGAGGGGTTCGATTGAAGGGTTTAACGACAGAGATTTACTTGAAGGACATTTTCTCTTTTTCGATGATAGAAGAAGGGCCTTGATAAACTACTATACCCTTGGGTATAAGGAGATAAGAAAATGCAGACAGCAGATATTAAACAGATAGACGTTAAGGTTTCAAAACCCTACACGGTATACGTTGGAGAGGGTTTGCATGACTTTATTAAAAGTGAGTTAAAGGAAAAAAGGATTTATGTGGTTACAGATAGCAACGTTTATGAACTGTATAGGGATTTTTTGAAGGATCTAAGCAGTTATGTGTTTGTGTTCGAGGCTGGTGAGGAGAGGAAGAACTACAGTACATTGCTAAAGATCTACGATTTCTTAATAGAAAACGGTGCTGATAGATATTCGTATGCTGTAGGTGTCGGTGGTGGTGTTGTTGGGGATGTAGCAGGATTTGCTGCAAGCACGTATATGAGGGGAATAGGTCTCTATCACATTCCCACAAGTCTCCTTGCTATGGTGGATAGCTCAATAGGTGGTAAAACGGGCATAAATTATCATGGATTAAAAAATATAGTTGGAAGTTTTTATCAACCCAACGGTGTTTTTGTTGACGTGGATTTTTTGAAGACGTTGCCTGAAAGGGAGTATATTTCGGCGTTTGCAGAGGTCGTCAAATACGGGATAATTATGGATGCAAGTCTGTTTGAGTTTTTAGAGAGAAATGTTGAATTGATCAGAAAAAGGGAGAACAAGGTTTTAAAGATTGTAGTTGAGAGAAGCATTAAGAATAAGGTTGATATTGTTGAGAAGGACGAAAAGGAAAAAGGGCAGAGGGCTATATTGAACTTTGGACATACGTTTGCGCACGCCATAGAGAGTTTTACCGGCTATAGCCGTTATTTGCATGGGGAGGCTGTGGCTATTGGTATGGTTAAAGCGATGAGGGTATCCCAAAGGATGGGGTTAGTCAAAGAAGAAGACGTTGAAAGGGTTAGAAAACTTTTGAGTGATTTGGGTTTGCCACTAAAAATGGAAGAGGAAAAGGATGCTTACAGGATATTCCAAATTATGCTTAAGGATAAGAAAAACAAGAATTCTTCTCTGCGGTTTGTCTTGACAAAGGGTATAGGTAGTTCTATAATCGCTGGCAGCGTAAGGGAAGATCTGATATTGGATGTGATAAGTGAGGATACCTAAAAGGGTTGCAAAGAGGTTGGATAAGTATTATAGAGAGAGGAAGAGTAGTAGTGTTTATTTTTACCCGTTGGCGGTTTACTATGTAAATAACAAGCAATACGATAAGGCTTATGAGATTCTACTTGAAGGTATACAGAGGTTTCCAAGGTATGCACTTGCTTTGGTGAAGATTGGTGAGATTTTGTACAATCAGGGGAGTTATGAATCTGCCTTGGCCTATTTAGAGACGGCAGTAAATATTCAAAAGAGCAATGTAACGGCACTGAGACTTTTGGCCTTATGCTATGAGGAGTTGGGTAAGTTCGATAAGGCTTTAGAAGTGTATGAGCGTTTGGTTGGTTTGGGTGATGAAGATTCTAAAGGTAAACTTGTGGAGCTTGCAGCGAGGGTAAAACCCAAGAAAGAGGAATTGGAAGAGTTGATCGGGGGCTTGGAGGAAGAAAAAGAGGGTATTCCAAAGATAGAATTAGAGGAATCAGAAGATGAAACCGAATCCTCAGACAGCGAGGATACGGAAGAAGAGGCCACTGTGACATTGGCTAAGCTTTACGAAAAACAGGGTTACATAAATGATGCAATTGAAACCTATAAAAAGATCCTTGAGAAGGAACCGGATAATGCTGAGGCTAAAGAGGCTCTCAGCAGATTGTTAAACAATGTTGGTCTTGATGAAGGAGCTGATAATGAGAAGGATTAAACTTTTTTATCCCCTTTTTTTGGTTTTGGTTTTTGGATTGGTTTCGTGCTCTTCAATAAAGCAATCTCTTTACAGGTTGGGTTTTAGAAGCTATAAAAACTTGTATACTGAAGATCTATCTAAAAACACGAAATCGTATACCCTTTATAGGGATTTTTCCACCGTTGCTAAAGTTAAGGTAACACACTTTAATAAAACCCTTTTTAAGGAGTATATTAGAGGTATTTTAAAAAGTGATCCAAGTGAAGAGAAATACAAACCCTTCCTGGATCAGTTTAACAGAAACGATATTTACTATGTTGCTTTTTATACGCCGGATATGACTATTAATAACCTTGAGTCCAAAGATTCCTTTTGGAATATCTATTTGTCTGGTTGCGGTAAGATTGTAAGACCTGAATCCATAAAGTTTGTTGATAAAAACGATTGGAGGGCGAGCTGGCTGTACAGTGTTGGTGGAGATAGGTGGTATAAGGAGTATATTGTGAAATTTCCCAAAGTTACATGTGAGTATAAAACATTTGTGATTTCCTCGTTCTTGGGTACTATATCTTTGAATTTCTAATTGAGTGAAATTTTGCCAGAAACGGTTAACAGCAGTCTAATTTTTCAATTAATAATGTAACTAATTGTAAAAGGTTGAGGATTTTTATCTTGACAATATCTCTGCGCAATAATATTTTTATCTGAAATTTAAAAAAAGGAGAACAGGATTATCGGTAGGCTTGTGTCAAGGGCAAAGGATAAAGAATGTGGAGGCAGGTGTTTTTACAAAAAGTTTGTATAGGAGGTTGAATTAGGATGGCTCATAAAATAACGCGTAAGATGGATTTAAACTCAGAGGATTTTTATGTAGAAGTTGAGGCACCTTTGGTAGCTGAACGTTTCAGGGCGGGTAACTTTGTTGTTCTCATCACAGTTCCCCATGGCGAGAGAATACCTATGTCTATCATGAAAGCCGAAGACGGAAAGATAAGTATGTTTATTAAAAAGTTGGGAAAAACCTCTTGGGAGCTGTATAAGAGTCTTGATCAGTTTGAACATGTTATTGGTCCTATGGGCAAGCCTATCGATGTCAAAAAATACGGAAGGGTTGTAGTAGCCTCTGACCTTGTTTGCGGTCACGCTGAAAACTACGCACTGTGCAAAGCTTTGAAGGAAGCGGGTAACTACGTTATCTCTTTCCAGACATTTCCTACGGCTGAAGAGGTCTATCCAGAAGAGGTTTTGGCAAGGCCCGTTTGCGATGAATATCACCTGACAACGGAAGATGGTAGCAAAGGTGAAGAAGGTCATTATTTGGATATTTTGGAAGAGATGCTTGAGAGCGGAGAGAAAATAGACATCATTTTTGCAGGTGGAAGCCTACCGAATTTGAAGGAGTTGGGTGATTTAACCAAGGATTACAATATTCCGACTATTGTTACTGTAAGGCAAATTATGGTTGATGCATCTGGAATGTGTGGAGCCTGCCGTGTGTTTGTTGATGGAGAGATGCAGCTTGCCTGCATAGATGGTCCTATGTTTGATGCTCACAAGATAGATTGGGATGCAGCTTTGAGAAGGCCAATGATGTATGTTGAGCAAGAAAAGATTGCCTATGAGCGCTGCAAAAAATTAGGGAGGTGTTAGTAATGGCTATTAAACCAAGGGTTCCTGTTAGGGAGCAACCGGTAGAGCAGAGAATTCACAATTTTGATTCAGTGCCTTATGGATATAATGAAGAAGAAGCTATGGCTGAGGCACAACGCTGTATCCAGTGTCCTGATCCGCCAACTTGTGAAGCAGGATGCCCAGTTAGGATAAAAATAAAGGATATGAATAGGCTCATTGCCGAGGGTAAGTTTAAGGAAGCTTACCTTTTGGTAAAGAAGGCCCATGCATTCCCAGCTTGTACGGGAAGGGTTTGTCCTCAGGAGGATCAGTGCGAAGGTGCATGCATACTTACAAAGGTTGGCCAGCCCATAAACATAGGTAAATTAGAAGCTTTTGTTGCAGATTGGGCAAGGGAGCATGGTGTAGAAGAGGAAGGTATTACTGAAGAAAGGGAAGAAAAGGTTGCCATTATCGGTTCTGGTCCAGCAGGTTTGGCATGTGCTGCGGATTTAAGGAAGTTTGGATTCAAGGTTACTATATTTGAGACGTTGCATAAGCCCGGCGGAGTTTTGGTATATGGTATTCCGAACTTTAGGTTACCCAAAGAGATCGTTGAGTATGAGATTAACAAATTGATAGAAATGGGTGTTGAGATAAAGCTCAACATAACTATTGGGCAGAATATAAGCTTTGAAGAGCTGAAAAGAGATTACGACGCAATATTTTTAGGTACAGGTGCAGGGGCACCGCAATTCATGGGTATAGAGGGAGAAAAGCTCAACGGTGTATATTCTGCGAACGAGTTTTTGATTAGGGCAAATCTGATGAAGGCCTACCTATTCCCTGAATGGGATACACCCATCTCTGTGGGAAAGAGGGTAGGCGTTATCGGTGCTGGAAACGTTGCAATGGATGCTGCAAGGACGGCTTTGAGATTGGGAGCTGAAGAGGTTTATATAATCTACAGAAGAAAAATGGAATACTCCCCTGCGAGGAACGAAGAGATAGAACACGCAAGGGAGGAAGGTATAATCTTTAAAGAGCTTGTCAACCCAGTGAGATTTATAGGTGACGAGAATGGCTGGGTAAAGGGCGTAGAGTTGATAAAGATGGAGCTCGGTGAAAAGGACAGCAGTGGAAGACCGAGACCTGTTCCTATAAAGGGAAGTGAGTTTGTAATGGAGCTCGATACAGTCATAGAGGCTTTGGGTACTGTTCCAAACAGACTGTTCTTAAGCAGGACTCCTGGATTGAAGACGGATAGGAAAGGTGTTATACAGGTTGATGATAACTTGATGACGAGTATTGAGGGCGTCTTTGGTGGAGGCGATGCGATTAGTGGTGCTGCTACGGTTATTAAAGCCTTGGGCGAAGGAAGAAGAGCAGCAGAGGCTATAAAAGAGTATATCGACAGTAAGAAGAAAAAGTAAAAGAGAAAGGCGGCTCAGCCGCCTTTTTTTATTTCTTTAATTGTGCCTTCAAAGACCCTTTTCACGTAATTTTCAGGCGGGTTTCCAAAACAGCTTAACTGTCTTAACCTCTGTATTACTAACTGAAGAACAAATTCCCTAACTTCGTCTAAAGATACTGGATTTTTGAATTCTATATCAACCTCAGATAGCTTATCTATAAATTCGCTAACGATATTGGGGTATTTCTTTGTTATATTTTTCAAATAAGTTGCGCTTTCATCGTCTTTCTTGAGATACGATAAAATCTCATCTTTAGTCATATTGAGTTTCATTCTAAACCCCTCAGATGTAGATTATCTGTGCACCACCTACCATTTCGTACATTTCGCCCACCGATATTATACCATCCAACTCGTCATACAGATCTTCTTTTTTCAGGTTAAACATCTCCACAGCCAATTTGCACCCGTATATTTTACCACCCCCAGCCTGTATCATTTCTAAAAACTCATCAACAGGTGCTATGTCCATTTGATCCAGCATGTTCTTTACCTGTTCTGTAACAAAGTCTTGAGCATTTTCGGGCATTTCTCCATTCAAAGGCATTCTTTCTAAAAAGGCCTTGTAGTTATCTACCTTTAGGTTATTCATCGTTTTCTTGGTTATGGCATCCAAGCCGAAAAATGTGAAGAAGACGATTGTTTCTATACCCTCCATTACAGCGCCGTTTGCCATAATTAAGCCTGCATAAACATCCTCAATGGAATTTTTTGAGATAATGATAGCCAATTTTTTCACTTCCGTATTGTCCATAATACCTCCTCTTATACTTTGGTTTTTAAAGGGAAAAGGCTCAAAACCCAAAGGTTTTGGCCTTTCCTTGAATATTTAGCCGCAGCTTGATGGTTTGGGAAGACCGGCTATTCTTGCAGCCTTTTTCAATGGTTTTTTAGGGAATAAATCGTAAAGATCCTTTGTCTTTAAGCCACTGTCTTTTGCGAGTCTCCTTAATGTGGGAAATTCTCTTTTTTCCTTGTACTTGTTTTGCAGAACCTCTATGACTTTCCAGTGATTTTCTGTAAGCTCTATGCCCTCTTCTTTTGCTAAAGCCTCTGCCACATCCTTGTCCCAATCTTCAAAGTTTTCTAAATAACCTTCATCCGTCAAAGCGATAGTTTTCCCATTTACTTCTAAATTTGGCATTTTTCACCTCCCTTGTGTAAAGATTTAGAAAGTTAGCAAGAACTTTCAACCACAAAAATTTTAACAAAAACACAACCAATTTGCAAATGGTAAAAATTCTTGCCATATGTTCAATTTTTGCTATACTTCATAGCTGCGAGAAGAGGTGGTTGGTGTAAGAATTTTGTATAGATAGCTTAACAAGTACTTTTTATTGTTGACAGAGAGAGGCGGAAGTATAAAATTTGCGTAGCCTTTGAAATTAATGTAAGGGGGTCGGAGTATGCAGGGTTGGTTTATAGCGTTTATATCTATAGTTATACTCTTTGTTATTTTCTTTGGCCTCCTTGTAGTATTCAAACTCTTATCGCCTAAGGAGTACTACAAGGAGAAGTACGATCTCTACGAGTGCGGTTACCCACGCTTGAGTGAGCTTGCCCACTTCAACATCCGCTTCTACATCATAGCCATCATGTTTACGCTGTTTGACATTGAAGCGGTGTTCATGTATCCGTGGGCAGTGGATTTTAAGGGTTTAGGTGTTTTGGGTGTTATTGAGATGGGTTTGTTTGTTATCATGGTGTTTGTTGGTTGGATTTACGCTTATAAGAAAGGAGCACTGGAATGGGAGTAAGAAATCCTTGGATAACCACAAAATTAGACAGGCTGATCAGTTGGGCAAGGTACTCATCCCTTTGGCCAATGACATTTGGTTTGGCCTGTTGTGCAATTGAAATGATGGCCACAGGTGCTTCTCGCTTTGACTTGGATAGGTTTGGTGTTGTTTTTAGGGCTTCCCCGAGGCATGCCGATATTATGATCATTGCAGGAACGCTAACGAAAAAGATGGCTATTGCAGCACGTAAGGTTTATGACCAGATGCCCCATCCTAAATGGGTCATTTCCATGGGTTCCTGCGCAAATACGGGCGGTCCTTTTGACACCTATAGCGTCGTCCAAGGCGTGGATACGGTGATGCCTGTGGATGTTTATGTGCCCGGTTGTCCTCCAAGGCCTGAGGCTTTGTTGTACGGAATTATGAAGCTGCAGGAGAAAATCAGAAGAGAAGGGTCAATGAAAGCTTAAAAGAAGGAGAGTTTCCATGACAAATACTGAGCTGTTGGAAAGGATAAAGTCCAAATTTGGTGATTACATAATAGAGCATGATGAATTCAGGGGAGAGCTTTCCGTAACAATCAAGAAGGAGAAACTCGTCGAGCTCATGAATTTTTTGAAGAACGAACCTGATATGTTGTTTGATTATTTGGTTCTCGTTACTGCGGTCGATTTTCCAGACAGGGAAGAGAGGTTTGACTTGGTTTATGAATTAAGATCCTTGTCTTATAAGATGATCATGAGGGTTAAAACGAGAACCAAGGAAGATGAGCCTGTGGATAGCGTAAGTGGCATTTGGCATTCGGCAAACTGGGATGAAAGGGAAGTCTATGACATGTTTGGCATCAAGTTCAACAACCATCCAGACTTGAGAAGGATCTTGATGCCGGATGATTGGGAAGGGCATCCTTTGAGAAAGGACTATCCTCTCAAAGGAAAACCGGAAGACGATCTGTGGCTTGACAGACACCTGCCTGAGGGTCTGTTAAAGAAGCCAAAACACACAAGGATGCCTTAAAAAGGAGTGTGAATATGAACGAAGCTTATGTTGTGAATAACGAGCGAGAGGTTATTTTAAACGTAGGTCCTCAACATCCAGCAACGCACGGTGTTTTGAGATATGTGGTAAAGTTGGATGGCGAGAGGATTGTTGACTCCGACCCCCAAGTAGGTTTTTTACATAGAGGCATTGAGAAGTTGGCTGAATACATGACCTATCATCAGTTCAACCCTTACACAGACAGGCTCGATTACCTTGCCTCGATGAACAACAACCTTGCCTACGTTATGGCTGTTGAAAAACTCTTGGGTATTACGGATCAGATCCCCGAAAGGGCTCAGTACATTAGGGTTATAATGGCTGAGCTTGGAAGAATTGCCTCCCATCTTGTTTGGCTTGCAACGCACGCCTTGGATATCGGTGCAATGACCGTGTTTTTGTACTCCTTCCGTGAAAGGGAGTACATCATCGATATGTTCGAGATGGCGTGCGGTAACAGGCTTACCTACAACTACATAAGGATCGGTGGTGTGGCGAGGGATCTACCCGATGGTTTCATGGATAGGCTAAAGGAGTTTACAAAACTCTTTTACGGCAAGGTAAAAGAGTATCATCAGCTTTTAACGAAGAACAGGATTTGGCTTAAGAGAACAAAGGATGTTGGTTATATCTCAAAGGAAGACGCCATTAACTACGGAATTGCAGGACCGTGCACGAGGGGTAGTGGTGTTGATTGGGATTTGCGCCGCGATATGCCGTACTTGGTATATCCTGAGCTAAACTTTGAGATACCTGTATATGATGAAGGCGATGTATATGCTCGCTACCTTGTGAGAATGGATGAGATGGTTCAATCAAACAGGATTTTGGAGCAGTGCATAGAGAAGATTCCAGATGGTCCTGTGATGATTGATGAGCCAAGGTACGTTTGGGAGCCCAAAGAGAGGATCATGATGAACAACTATGCCTTGATGAAACACTTCGTAAAGGTTGTAAAGGGCTTTAAAGCACCGCCCGGTGAGGTATATTTCGGTGCTGAGAATCCGAAGGGTGAGTTAGGTTTCTATATCTACTCAACAGGCGAAGGCAAACCGTATAGATTGAAGATCAGGGCTCCATCTTTCATAAACATCAGCGCAATGCCGAAGATGGTTAAGGGTGGGCTAATAGCGGATATTATCTCTGTAATCGGTAGTTTGGACTTCGTGTTCGGCGAATGCGATAGATAAGGGGTGTAGGATATGGCTGATACTGTAAAAGTTAAGATAAATGGCAAAGAGTATGAAGCTAAGAAAGACGAAACGATCCTGCAGGTTGCGAGGCGCAATGGCATATACATACCGGCTATTTGCTACTCCGATAGATTTGGTGCCATCGGAGCCTGTAGGATCTGTGCCGTTGAGATTGTTGGTATGAAAAAGCCCATGTTGTCCTGCGCCATGAAGGTAAAGGATGGCATGGAGATACTTACGGACTCTGAGAAGGTTATAGAGTTCAGGAAGAATATTGTTTACGAATGGGACAAGTTCCATCCCTTGCAATGCGGTGTTTGTGATAAAAGTGGTGAGTGTGGTCTTCAGGATATAAATTACGAACTGAATATCACCGAGAACCCACTTGAAAAGGAAGCAGATCCACTAAGCGTTCCGAACAGAACTATTCACTACGAATGGAAGATCATACACCACGATGCAAATCTGTGTATACAGTGTAGAAGATGCGTAACGATCTGCGATAGAGTGGTTAACTTCGGAATTTTAGCTTTGGTTAAGAAAGAGTGGGGCGGCAGAGAGATCGACACCAAGGATGGTAAGCCACTTGATTGTGAATTCTGTGGCCAGTGCGTAAGTATATGCCCAACGGGTGCTATGAGCAGCAAGCTGTTCAAATACAAAGCGCGCCCGTGGGAGATGGATAAGGTAAGAACAACATGTCAGTTCTGTGCATCCGGCTGCCAAATGGACTTGAATGTGAAAGATAACAAGGTTTTGAGGGTGACAAGCGAGGATGATACTCCGAACATGGCCAATCTCTGCAACCTGGGTAGATTTAACTACTCCGTTGTTGAGAGTAAAAACCTTATAAACTCTCCAAAGGTTAACGGCAGTAGCTCAAACCTTGATGTGGCTATAAAGAAGGCGGCGGATATACTCAAATCCCACGGTCCTGATGAGATTGCTGCTATCTGTGGAGCAAGGGAGACGGTTGAGGATCAACTTGCTTTGAAGTTGTTCTTTGAAAATGCGATTAAGACGAGCAATATCGATTCCTTTGCATCAACACACATTGGAAAGCTATTCAGTGTTTTGCCAAAGGGTGTGTCTCCATTGAATAATGTTTCCGATATGGAAGAGTGCGATGTAATCTTTGCCTTTGGCGGCGATGTGGCCAACGAAATGCCAAGATTGGATTGGCAAACAACGAGAAATGTCAAACTTTTGAAGAAATCGAAGTTGGTCACGGCTTATTGGAGGGATACGAAGATAGATACGTTGGGGAGCGTTGCACTTAGGTATGAGCCTGGTCAAGAGGTTGAATTCTTAAACAGCCTGTTTGGTAGTTTGGCCGGTGCTTTGAATGTTAGCACAGACATCAAAGGCTCAATAGAGATACCTGAGGATGCTGTTAAGGTCCTATCCGAAGCCAAAAAGATAGCATTCTTAGTGGGTCAAGAGGCACTTGAGAGGCCAAATGGGAGTGATGTTGCATTAGCCCTTGCTAACCTGATGCTCTTGTTTGGCGATAAGGTCAAACTGTATGCTTCGAGTAAGTACAACAACTCCTACGGTGCTATTTATTCTGGCGTTACAAATGGCTTTGATTTGTACGGTAAGTCGAAAGAGAAGGTATTTAGCTTGTACGACCTGCCAAAACTTGTTGAAGATGGGAAGATAAGGGCAATATTCCTCTTGAATGCCGACCTGTTCACTATTTTCAGTGATGAGGATGCAAGGAAGATCTTTGACAAAGCTGATGTGATCTATTTGGACGCATATATGAGCGATAGTGTGAAGTATGCAAAGGTTGTGATTCCGGTGGCTACATTTGCATCAACGGATGGCCACTACGTAAATATTGAAGGCAGGTTCAACAGGGTCAGAAAGGCCATAGATAGAGACGTTTTAATGGCTAAAGATGTAGTGATAAGGATTGCGGGACAGTACGGATATAACCTGCCCATCGGCTATATAAAGGAGGCTTTGGACAAAGCCACGTTCGATCTTGACCAAGATATGGATAGCTTCAGGAATGTACAAAGCGGTGGATTTGATTTTACTGGCAGTTTAAAGGGTGTGGTTGTATATTCAAAGTTCAGATCAGGAATATTCTCTTCATTTGGAGAAGGCGCATCCATTGCCATGGAAGAGCCCGTGCTTGAGATTAATCCAGAGGACGCACAAACTTTGGGCATAGAGGATGGCAATTATGTGAATGTTGAAGGATTGTCGGCTTTGAGGGTTAAAGCGAAGATCGATGATCAAATGCCTAAGGGTGTTGTAAGTATTCCATTGTGGTTTGCGGGCTATAATGCTTATAACGTAAGCGGATCTTTAACTAACCTGTTTAGTGCAAAACTAATGAAGGGTGAGTAGCGATGGAAGTGTTAATAGCAATAATAAAATTGATAATTGTGGTTACGGTTCTTAGTGTTTACGTAATGTATGCAACGTGGTACGAGAGGAAGGTTATAGGTCATATGCAACAAAGGATTGGTCCAAAGAGGGTCGGCTGGCATGGATTATTGCAACCCATAGCGGATACGCTTAAGAGTTTCTGGAAAGAGGATGTTATACCAGAAAAGGCAGATAAACCGCTGTTCTGGTTAGCTCCTTCTATTGCTGCAACATTTCCGTTTGCAGCGGCAATTGCAATTCCATTTGCACCGCCATTGCACCTTGCAAATGGTAAGGTGTTCTACTTCAGCGTTTTCCATTCGAAAATAGACATACTGTATATCCTCGGTATGATGGGTTTGACATCTTTCGGTGTCCTTATCGCCGGTATTGCGTCTGGTGGTAGCAAGTATGCATTTACCGGTTCACAAAGGGAAGCAGCACAAATTGTAAGCTATGAGGCCATACTTGCACTTGCTTTGCTGAACCCGATTTTAATGGCACACTCCTTGAGTTTAGAGAAAATTGTCGAAGCTCAAAGGCATCTGTGGTTTGTGTTCTATCAACCGTTTGCCTTTGTCGCATTTGTAATAGCCATGATAGCTGCAACGGCAAGGATCCCGTTCGACTTGCCAGAGGCAGAACCAGAGCTCGTTGCTGGCCATATGACAGAGTTTTCGGGTCTTAAAATGGGATTGTTCTTCTTTGGTCAGTACGTAATGATATTCGTAGTATCGGCATTGGCATCTATCGTGTTCTTGGGTGGTTGGACAGGTCCTGTTTTGCCAGGCGTTGTATGGTATTGGATAAAGATTTTGGCGTTCATATTTATGTATACATGGTTCTGGGGTACCTTCCCGAGGTACAGGTATGATCAATTAATGGATATTGCATGGAAGGCTTTACTGCCACTGATGGTTTTGAACATCCTTTGGACCGGCTTCGCATTAGCAGTAGGTCTACCTGTTTTGTAGGGAGGAAGGCGAAATGTTATTCAATGATTTAAGGAAAGGCTTGGCCGTTACGATAAAGTATCTGTTTACCCATGCTGTAACATGCCAGTATCCAGATGAGAGGTTAGAGGTTCCCGAAAGGGCGAGGTGGTTGCACAAGCTTGAGACATTTGAGGATTCTGGCAAGATAAAGTGTATAGATTGTGGTTTATGCGAAAGGATCTGCCCGTCTAAGTGCATAAAGATTACGCCTGTTGAGAATGAGGACCACACAAAGAATGCAGCGCAATATGAGATCGACTTGGGCAGGTGCTTATTCTGCGGCTTGTGTGTTGAGGTTTGTCCTGAGCTTGCTTTGAGTATGACAGATAAATACGAGCTTGCTGAGTATGATAGGGAGAAGTTTGTTTACACAAAAGAGCAACTGTTAAACGTTAAAAGTAAAGAAGGGTGATAGGTATGGAAGGGATAATGTTTTATATTATATCGGCCATAACGGTTGGTGGAGCTTTAGGGGTTCTGTTGAGTAAGAACCCTTACAGGGCGGCAATGTGGATGATCTTTTCCTTCTTTGGTATTGCGGGTTTGTTTGTTATGCTCCATGCACAGTTCAATGCAATGCTACAGATCATCGTTTATGCCGGTGCAATTGCTGTCATGATAATGCTTGTTATGATGATTATGGACAGGAGAACCATTGAGACATTGAAGAGATTTAATTCACAGTTCTACTGGCCGGCTCTGATAGGTTTGGCACTCTTTGCAGATCTGGCGTTTCTGGCTTACAAGTTTAAGATTGATACGAGCAATGCCGGTAAGAATTTGGCTATAAATGGCAGCAATACACAGATGATCGGCGAGGTTTTGTTTAAACACTATCTGTTGCCCTTTGAAGTAACGGCTATTATACTGCTCGTTGCTTTGATCGGAGCTGTGGTTCTCACAAAGAAGGATATAAGCTAAGGGGGTTGAGATGTTGACTGAGTATTTAGTTGTTTCTGCCCTGCTGATTGCAATTGGCGCAACGGGCGTGATGATAAGGCGCAACTTCATGATCGTTCTCATGTCTTTGGAGATAATGATCAACGGTGCAGGACTGTTCTTAATCACCATGTCCTATTATTTGGGTAACGTGTCTGGACAGGTGATGTTTATATTCGTTGCAGCGGTGGCGGCTTCTGAAACAGCCGTTGGATTGGCTATAGCGGTTATGATGTACAAGAGGAAGAAGAGCGTAGATGTTAACGACTTCTCAATCTTAAGAAAGTAGAGGGGTAGGCAGATGAAGGTAATACTGTTATTTGTAATACTGACACCGCTTATAGGTTTTTTGATAAACGGCATATTTGGCAGATGGACAAAGCCTATTGCGGGTGTGATTGCAGCCACAGCATTGGGTATTTCGTTTATATTGGGTTTATTCCCCATTTTCTCCGTGCTTCATGGGCATATTGTTGAGTACACGTACTTCACATGGATGCCGTTCAAAGAGGTTGTAATACCGTTTGGTTTGAGAGTGGATTACGTCAGCGCAGTGATGCTCTTTGTTGTTACATTTGTCTCGTGGATGATCCACATCTATTCAAACGGCTACATGGCGGGCGATAAGGGCTATGCAAGGTATTTTGCCTACCTGAATATGTTCGTTACCGCCATGTTGATACTTGTTTTGGGCAACAACTACCTACTGATGTTCGTAGGTTGGGAAGGCGTTGGTTTGGCATCGTATCTTTTGATCGGTTTCTGGTATGAAAAATCTACGGCGTCGGATGCAGGTGAGAAGGCGTTTGTAGTTAACAGGATCGGCGATGCAGGTTTTATAATCGGTATTCTGTATTTGGTTTACTACTTCGGTAGTGTAACCTATTCTAACGTTTTCCCAAGGGCTGAGCATGTTTTGGGTTACGGTTCTACGGCAGCTACAATAATTGGCATAGCGCTCTTTGTAGGCGCAGTGGGTAAATCGGCTCAGTTCCCATTGTATATATGGTTAACGGACGCAATGGAAGGTCCAACGCCGGTTTCATCCTTGATCCACGCTGCAACGATGGTTACGGCCGGTGTTTACATGGTCGCAAGGTCTAATGCAATCTATTCTCTTTCACCTATAGCCCAAGAGATAGTCGCAACAATCGGTGCGTTTACGGCATTCTATGCAGCAACAATGGCGCTTACACATAAGGATATCAAAAGGATCCTTGCGTATTCTACGCTTTCTCAGCTTGGATACATGTTCATAGGTGTTGGCATTGGAGCCTACTGGACAGGTCTGTTCCACCTAATGACACATGCATTCTTCAAAGGCCTCTTGTTCCTTGCAGCAGGTGCGGTAATGCACTCGATGAGGGGTCTGCTGTCCATAGATTTAATGGGTGGTTTGAAGAAATACATGCCACAAACGGCCGCTGTTATGGTTATAGCCTCGCTTGCAATTTCGGGTATCCCACCATTTGCCGGTTTCTTCTCTAAAGATGCAATATTGGCGAGTGCGCTTGAGATGGGCCATCCAATCATCTGGATAGTGGGTGAAATAACGGCGTTCATGACAGCGTTCTACATGTTTAGAATGGTGTTTAACGTGTTCTACGGAGAAGAGAAGGTTGAAGGTCTCTATCATGACTTGCACACGCACGAAGCCCCGGCCGTTATGACGATACCTATGTGGGTTTTGGCCATCCTTTCGATAATCGGCGGTTGGGTAGGTATAAAAGTGGGTGGTCATATACCGTTTGAGTGGTTTGTAATCCACAGTGCCCCAACGACAGAAGTTGCACATGAGGCCCACTATTCAGAAGCTTTGTTGATGGGCATTTCAGTGACTATGGGTGTCGGTGGAATACTTGCAGCTTGGCTGATCTACATTAAAAAGATCATTACTGCCGAAAAGATCGCCAATATGTTCAAACCTATATATAAGCTACTTGCCAATACGTACTACGTGGATGAGTTTGTCTATTGCTGCATTGTTAAACCGTTCTGGTGGGTATCGACGAATTTCTTGTGGAAGTTTGTTGACGTTGTTTTGATAGATAAGGGTATGGTTGATGGCGCTGGCTGGATTGCAGGCAGAGTTGGAAAGGGCTTGAGATTGTTACAAACCGGTTTTGTCAACAACTATGCCTATTGGATCAGTTTGGGTATCATTCTGTTAAGCAGTTGGTATCTGTTTGTTAAAATTATTTAGGTAAGGAGTTGGGGCTATGGATATGAATCAACTGCATTTTCCGATACTGTCATTGGTGACGTTCCTACCCCTTGTGGGAGCGTTCATAGTAGCTTTAATAAATGAGGAGCATGAGAATCTTATTAAATACGTTACGTTTGCATTCTTAGTGTTAGACTTCATTGTATCGTTACCACTCTTTTTCTACTTCGATCCTACAACGTACCATATGCAGTTTGTTGAAAGGGTGCCCTGGATCAAGTCTTTGGGCTTTCAATACTACGTAGGCGTCGATGGCATCAGCTTGTTCTTGGTCCTGTTGACAACGTTCTTAACACCGTTGGCACAGCTTTCCACATGGAAAGCCATCGATAAGAAGGTCAAGCTGTTCAATATAACAATTCTTTTAATGCAAACAGGTATGCTCGGAGTATTCATCTCCCTTGACATGTTCTTGTTCTACGTGTTCTGGGAAGTGCAGCTTATACCAATGTATTTGATGATTGGTATTTGGGGTGGACCTAATAGGGTTTTTGCAACCATGAAATTCTTCCTCTACACCTTTGCAGGTAGTGTCTTGATGATGGTTGCAATCATGGCTTTGTACTTCTTGCATCACAAATTCACAGGTGTTTACACATCGGACATGGTAAAATTAATGCAATCACCATTGCCATATCATTTACAGCTGTGGTTGTTCTTGGCATTCTTTATCGCGTTTGCAATCAAGGTTCCAATGTGGCCATTCCACACATGGCTTCCATGGGCACACGTTGAAGCGCCGACGGCTGGTTCCGTGCTCTTGGCTGGCATCCTGTTGAAAATGGGTACATACGGCTTCTTAAGATTCAATCTCCCCATGTTCCCTGACATGACACATGCATTTGCAATTTTGATTATAATCCTTGCAGTCATTGGCATATTCTACGGTGCATTTGTTGCAATGGTTCAGCCGGATATTAAAAAGCTTGTTGCTTACTCCTCCGTTTCACACTTGGGTTACTCGATGTTGGGTATGTTTGCCTTAACCCAGGTGGGCGTTGAAGGTTCTATTATGCAGATGATCAACCACGGAATTTCCACAGGCGCCTTGTTCCTCTTGGTGGGAATTGTATATGAAAGGAGACACACAAGGCTGATTTCTGAATACGGTGGTCTTGCCTCACTAACACCGGCTTACGCAGCCTTCTTCATGATATTCACTTTATCATCAATCGCCGTTCCAGGTACAAATGGATTTGTTGGCGAGTTCATGGTGCTCTTGGGTGCATTCCTGTATAAACACATTTGGGGTATCTTGGTGGCTTTCGGCGGTATATTCTCTGCAACCTACATGCTCACGATGTACAAAAGGGTCTTCTTTAACAAGGTTACAAATCCCAAGAATCTCGGTTTGCCCGATATGAATATAAGGGAATGGCTATACCTTGTGCCACTACTTGTGTTTGTGTTCTGGATAGGTATTTATCCAAGCACATTCCTATCTAAGATGAGGGTTTCTGTTGAACACCTGTTGAAGCAGGTAAATAGAACCACTGTTGTTTCATCTGCAAAGAGCGAGCAGGTAAGTATGGTAAAAACAGTGGTAGTTAAAAAAGGTTAAAGGGGAGTAGGGTTATGCTTTACAGTACACATGATCTTGTGGCAATAATTCCGGAGTTGATTCTTACTGGTTTTGCCTTTGCCATACTATTAATCGACCTGTGGCTCCCTAAAAGGGCAAAGACGGTAAATGGATTGCTTGCCCTGTTTGGTGTTGTATTTTCCTTTGCAAGTGTTCTTACGATGTACAACACCAACATGAGTGCATTTAACAATATGATCGTGATGGATAGGGCGAGTAATTTTGCAAGCATAGTTATGCTTTTAACGGCATTTGTAGCCATTGTGATGAGCTTCGATTTCTTAAAGAGGGAAGATTACAACTTGGGTGAATATTACGAGGTTTTGTTGTTTTCCATAGTCGCCATGCAGATACTTGCCTCTACATACAGCCTGATCGTTATGTTTATAGCCGTTGAGACGCTCTCCATAGGTATGTACATCTTGACGGGTTTTTTGAGAAACAAGGATGAAAGTGTTGAGGGTGCGATGAAGTATTTCATCCTGGGTTCTTTCGCATCCACCTTCTTGGTTTTAGGTATCGGCATGTTCTATGGCTTGTTCGGTAGCACAGACCTAAACGTTATTAGAACGGGCCTAACCCATGCAAGTGCTTTCTATAAATGGATTGCTATCTTGGCATTCCTGTTCGTATTTGTTGGGTTTGGCTTTAAGATCGCCGCATTCCCATTCCACTCTTGGACACCGGACGTTTACGCATCTGCTCCAACACCAATGAGTGCCTTTATGTCTGTTGCACCGAAGGCAGCTGCATTTCTGGCTTTGTTAAGATTTGTAGCTGTGGGAATGGGGCCTATAGAGGCCAATTGGACAAAGATCCTGTGGGTAATCGCAGTTGCTACCATGACATTCGGTAACACGGTGGCTTTGTGGCAGAAAGACCTCAAGAGGCTTTTGGGTTACTCGTCCATTGCCCATGCTGGATACATGCTTGTGGGTATAACGGCTGCCAACGAGTTGGGCTATGGCTCAGTGATGTTCTACCTATTTGCCTATCTGTTTATGAACCTCGGCGCCTTTGCTGTAGCTGAGTTTATTTCCCAGAAGGAGGACAGGGGCACAGAGATTGAGAACTTAAGGGGCTTTGGCTACAAGTATCCTTTAATCGGTGCTGCAATGCTCGTATTTATGTTCTGTTTAGCCGGCGTGCCTCCAACAGCGGGATTTGTAGGGAAGTACTACCTGTTCTCTGCAGCTGTAAAGTCCCATCTCTATTGGCTTGCAGTAATAGGTGTTATAAACAGCGCAATCTCGGCATACTTCTACTTGAACATCGTTGTTGTTATGTACATGAGGGGTGAGCAAGAGAAAGAGGTTAACGTATTTAACAGTGTTCCAGTAAAAGCTGTAATACTATTGACCGCAATTTGCGTTCTGTACATAGGAATATTCCCAAGCTCATTCTTGTCAGCAGCGTTGAACTCTATAGCATTTTAGGGAAAGGGGCAAAAGGCCCCCTTCTCTTTTTCTTGACAATACAAATGCCATAAGATTATAACTATAAACAAAATTGGTAAAGAGGCGGGTTATGGATAGTATTTTCAAAAAATCTGATACGTACACGATGAATACGTATAAGCGCTTCAAGGTGGCGTTTGAGCGTGGCAGGGGCATGTACCTGTATTCCTACGATGGTAGGAAGTACCTCGATTTCTTGGCGGGTATAGCTGTTAATATCTTAGGCCATAGTCACGATGTTGTTGTGAGTGCCATTAAAGAGCAGTCTGAGAAGCTGTTACATGTGTCTAATTTGTACTACATCAAAGAACAGGCGGATTTAGCAGAGCTACTTGTGAAACATTCGTCTTGTGATAGAGCCTTTTTCTGTAACAGCGGCGCAGAGGCAAATGAGACGGCATTGAAGATTGCCCGCAAATGGGGTAGCGATAAGGGTAAGTACAAAATTTTGAGTTTTAAAAACTCATTTCACGGCAGAACAATAGCTACGCTTGCCTTGACAGGACAGACAAAGTACCAAGAGGGTTTTGGTCCATTCCCAGAAGGGTTTGACTACGTTGAATTTAATAACTTTGAGGATTTTACAAAGAAGGTTGATGATAAAACTGTAGCCATTTTTGTTGAGTTTGTTCAGGGAGAAGGTGGAATAAACGTTGCAGAGAAAGGCTTTATAGAGAAGGTTTATGAGTTTTGCAAGGCAAATGATATGCTGTTTGTTGTAGACGAAATACAGTCTGGCATGGGCAGAACGGGACGGTTATTTGCCTATGAACACTACGGTGTCGAACCGGACATAATTACACTGGCAAAGGGTATAGCTGCGGGTCTTCCTATGGGTGTTGTGCTTGCAAAAGAGGATGTTGCGGGTGTTATGGGTTTTGGTTCACACGGATCTACGTTTGGCGGAAATCCCTTTGTGAGCTTTGTGGCCTATAAGGTTCTGAATTTTGTTTTAAACAGTGGTTTAATTGACCATGCAAGGCAGGTGGGCGATTACTTGCTTAATGGATTAAAGGATGCAACCAAGGACAGCGATAAGGTGGAAAACGTTGAAGGCTTAGGCTTGATGGTGGGCATTAAATTTAAGGATAAACAGATGGTTGACGAAATTGTAAATAGGGCATTTGAAAACGGAATTTTGGTGGGAAAGGCAGGGGAAAGAACGGTGAGACTCGAACCGCCTTTGATTGTTGAAAAGGCTCACGTTGATGAAGTTGTTGATTTTTTCAGGCGTAATTTATGAAATTTCTCAATGAGGACACAATCAATAGATTTTCTGAACACATAAGCACGGTTTTTGGTGTGGGTTACACGGCCTATGCACCAGGAACAATGGGAAGTCTATTTGGTCTTTTGATATACATGTTCTTGAAAGATGGATCTTTGGCTCTTTATGTTACAGTAGTAGTGGTTCTATTTGTTGTGGGCGTCTTTGTAAGTGATGTGATGGAGCAAATTTACGGAATTAAGGATCCTTCGTTTGTTATTATAGATGAAGTTGTAGGCATGATGATCTGTTTTATTGCGGTTCCATATACACCTTTGCTTGCGATTTTGGGCTTTTTGCTTTTTAGGATTATCGATATTTCGAAGGTTCCGCCCCTTAATATTCTTGAGAGGATTGGTGGTGGGTTTGGCATAATGATAGACGATGCTGTTGGCGGACTGATGGTAAATATAATTTTACAGGTGTTGTCGAAATGAAAACGGCTTTGGTTTTTGTAGGTTTTGGGTCTGATAGAGGATATATGGATAGCGTATTTTTGAAGTGTGGTGTTGAAATCGGACTGAAATTCGTTGTTTACGATACGGATAGCTTGAGAGGTGTTGCAAAAACAGCCTTTGAGAACTCAGACGGCGTGATCTTTGTCTACAAAAAGGAGACATGGTCGGACCTGCAAAAGGTTATGCTTATGGAGTTTGAGCGTAGCAGTGTTTTTGTTGATGATAAGGTTCCCTATGTCTTGGCTAAAGGTTTTAAAAAGGTTCAAGAGGGCGTATTTTTTGATCGTGTGTACGATAAACCCATTTTGCTTGTCTCTTGGGATTTGAAAGAGAATATAGATTTCTGTTCGTTTTTATCCCATTGTACTTCAAACAAAAGGGTAGTAAGGGCTTTTGAGCTTGATATAAAGGATGACAATGTAATCTATAAGGATGAGGTCGAATCTATTTTATTGGTTGAGCAAAAGGACGTTGAAAAATACAAGGATTTAAAGGGCGTTTATACGATAAATGGCCAAAGTCCTCAAGAGGCATTGTTTGATGTTTTAAAAGAAAGGAGAAGGGTGAAGATTGCAACGGCTGAGTCGTGTACTGCGGGCCTTGTTGCGGCAAGGATTGCCGATGTTCCTGGTGTTTCTGATTTTTTGGAAGGTGGTGCAGTCACATATTCAAACAAGTTAAAAACGAATGTATTGAAAGTGCAGCCGGCGATTTTAAGGAGTGTGGGTGCGGTGAGTG
>WFQR01000029.1 GCA_015486955.1 Hippea sp.
AGGATTTTGACCTACAGGGAACTGCAGTATCAGGTCAATAAGTTTGCCAATGTTTTGAAGACATTGGGCGTTAAAAAGGGAGATGTTGTTGTTATTTACATGCCCATGATTCCTGAACTGCCCATTGCCATGCTCGCCTGCACAAAGATCGGTGCAATACACTCCGTAGTCTTTGCTGGTATGAGTTCTGTGGCTTTAAGGGAGCGCATATTGGATGCAAAAAGCAGCGTTGTCGTGACAGCGGACGGTGGTTTTAGGGGTGGAAAGACAATTCCTTTAAAGGAGAATGTTGATAAGGCGATAGAGAAATTAAAGTTCATAAAGTACGTTGTTGTTGTCAGGCACGTTGATAGGGAAGTTCCCATGAAGACGTTGAGGGACTTCTGGTGGCAAGACCTGATGAGCGACCCGGACTATGCAAAACCGTACTGTGATCCAGAGCCGATGGATTCTGAAGATCCCCTGTTTATAATCTACACATCTGGTTCTACGGCTAAACCAAAGGGTGTTGTCCATACGACAGCTGGTTATCTCTTGTGGAGGATTTTGACGGCACGGTGGGTGTTTGACTTAAAAGAAGAGGACACGTTTTGGTCCACTGCGAACATAGGTTGGATCTCAGGACACTCATACACACTTTACGGCCCTTTGTCCATAGGCTCTACAACGTTCATATACGAAGGCACGCCCCTTTATCCAAACCCTGCACAGTGGTGGTATTTGGTTGATAAGTACAAAATAAATGTTATGTACACGGCTCCTACGGCCATCAGGGCTTTGATGAGAAGGGGAGAGGAGTGGGTTAAAAAGTACGACCTCTCTTCGTTGAGGCTTTTGACGACAGGTGGAGAGAGACTGAATGAGGCTGCTTGGCTCTGGTATTGGGAGCATGTAGGTGGTAAACGTTGCCCAATTATCGATGCATACGGTCAAACAGAGACAGCGGGACACATGATCTCTTCCCTACCTGTTGTGGATCAGAAGCCCGGCAGTGTAGGTATACCCGTTCCGGGTATCTTTCCAGACATTGTTGATGAGAACGGCAATATCATTAAAGAGCCCAACAAGACGGGTTATCTTGTGTTGAAAAAACCGTGGCCCTCTATGGTCAGAACACTGTGGAACGATGATGAGGGTTACATAAAGTACTACTGGGAAAAGTTTAACGGCAAATACTACTACACGGGCGATCTTGCTTACAAGGATGAGGATGGCTATTTCTGGATGGAGGGTAGGGCAGACGATGTTGTCAATGTTTCCGCTCACAGGATCGGTTGTGCTGAGATTGAGAGTGCTCTAACAAGTTGTCAATTCGTTGCCGAAGCTGCCGTTGTTGGTAGGCCAAACGAGATAACAGGTGAAGAGGTATTTGCATTTGTTGTATTAAAAGAGGGTGTTGATAAAACGCGCCACGATGAAATTGTTAGGAAACTTAGGGAGTTGGTCAGGGAGAAGGTTTCGCCAATCGCGAAGCCTGAGGAGATTGTGTTTGTAGATGCGTTGCCAAAGACGCGTTCAGGTAAGGTTGTGCGCAGGATACTGAAGGCTATTGCCTCTGGCAAACCTCTAACCCAAGACATGTCTACACTTGAAGATACAAGTGTAATTGATAAAATCAAGAAGGCGGTTGAAGATAGAAACCCAATTCCCAAGGAGGAGTGAGATGTCGGTTTTGGTTGAGTTTGCCATGTTTCCTACGGATAAGGGCGAAAGTGTCAGCGGCTACGTTTCAAGAATCATAAAGGTCATTGATGACAGCGGCGTTGAGTATAAACTTACGCCAATGGGCACGGTCTTTGAGACCGAAACAATGGATAAGGCTTTGGAGGTTTTAAAAAAGTCCTACGAGGTTCTTGAGCCCGATTGCAACAGGATCTACTCCACCGTAAAGTTTGACATAAGGAAGAACAGATCAAATAGGATGAAGCAAAAGATTGCCTCCATTGAGTCGAAGTTGGGCAAAGAGGTGAAAAAGTAAAATGGAAACGTATGTTTTGATAGCAGCCGCAGTTGTAGCGGTTGCCGTTTTCTCTGTTTTGATTTACCTTAAGTTAAGCGTGGGTAAGATCTCAGAAAGAGTAAATAGCACGTTGATCGATTTGACAAAGGAGAGCAAATCACAGGCTGAACAGAATGCAAACCTGTACAATAACGTATCAAAAAGTGTTCAGGACTTAAGGATAACGTTGAAAGACGAGCTCTTTAAAGGCTTTAAGGAGATTACAGAGAAATTCGATGATATCACAGTTAAAATTACAAATTCTTTGGACAAGCAGAGGGATCAGAATCATGAAGATATAACCAAGTTGGTTCAAACGGTGGAGGATAAGCTTTTACAGATCAGCGATAGGGTAGATGGAAGGTTAAAAGAGGGTTTTGAGAATGTCGACAAAACGTTTAAAGACATTATTGAGGGTATTGCAAGGATATCAGAGGCGCAGAAGAAGATAGAAGAGCTATCTGGTGAGGTTGTATCTTTACAAAAGATACTTGATGATAAAAAGAGGCGCGGTGTTTTTGGCGAGGTCAGGCTTGAGAGTATTTTGATGTCTGTGTTCGGCGAAAAGAGAGAGCTTTACGATATCCAGTACCCCATTGAGAACGATGGTAAACGCTACGTTGTGGATGCGATAGTAAAAGCCCCCGAGATGGGCATAATCCCCATAGATTCGAAGTTTCCCCTTGAAAATTACATTCGGTTAACACAAGCGCAAGAGACAGAAAAGGCGCGCTACGAAAATGCGTTTAAAGCCGATTTAAAAAAGCATATAGACGACATAGCAAATAAATACATCATAAGGGGTGTAACAGCACAGATGGCCATTATGTTTCTGCCCGCTGAGGCAATTTTTGCCTTTGTCAATGCGTATTGCGGCGATGTAATTGATTATGCGCGCAGGAAAAACGTTTGGATTGCCTCACCCACAACACTAATGGCGCTTTTAACCACCGTTCAGGTTGTTGTTAGGGACATTAAAACGAAGAAGCAGGCTAAAAAGATTCAGGAAGAGTTGATTAAACTTTCAAAGAACTTTTCTTTGTACAGACAGCGATGGGAAAAGTTGATTAAAGATATTGAGCGTCTGCATGAGGATGCGGGCAAGGTTCACATTACGACGAAGAAGATTTCTGATCAGTTTGAGAGAATTGAGAGGGTAGATTTGGAGGAAGAACCACCCAAGCTTGAAAATTAGCTTGATTATTTTGAACATTTGTTTATAATAAATTACATGGAGAAGGCAAAATTGACCCCTTCCATAGAGGACTATATGAAAGCGATCTATGACATTTCTCAGACAAGCAAGGTTGTTAGGGTAAAGGACTTGGCCAAGTACCTGCACGTTAAAATGCCTTCTGTGGTGAATGCCGTTAGGAATTTGGA
>WFQR01000030.1 GCA_015486955.1 Hippea sp.
ATCCATATCATTCCTCCACTAAAAAACTACCCTGAATAATCACTATTTTTCATTTTTTGTCAAGTTTTTTAAGCTGATTGATATAAAAAGTGCGTTTAGATTTTTAAGAATTTAACTTTTCTAATAGTTGTTCCGGAGAGAGAACGGGGATTTCTTTTTGAATAAAGTCTTTTGTATTTCTTGTTACTACACAATGGCAGTTTGCATTTAATCCGGAGGAGTATATTACAGCATCTTCATAGTCTTTGAAATTCAAATTCAGTGCATTTTTCAATACCGTTAGATTTACAGGTGCTATTTTGAAGAGTTTTAAAAGTAGATTTACTGATCTATCTGCCTTTAATTTATTTGCCGATTTGTTGACTATAAGTAGTATATGGTTGTAATGGTAGTAGCGCACAAAAAACCTTCTATCCTGCCTTTCTCGACTTCCGAAAAAAGTAGGGACGCAGTTAGTGAGAATGGTTTTCTGTCAATCAAAACATCCAACACTACGTTTGTATCAAATAGAATCTTCACAGATATTTTTCCTCTAAATACTCTTTGTATTCGTTTTCAGAAACGTCTTTTTTTATAATTCCTTTGAGCTCCCTTGTTATGGGTGGCAAAAGGTCATCTTTCTCATCTTTTTTTTCTGTTGAGTATTTTTCTATTTTTGTGGCAGTTGTTTTACCTGAATTTACAGTTACTTTCATTTTAATCACCTCCTTGTTAAATGCTACTATAATTTCTTTAAAATTCAAATTTTTTGGTATTCTGGATTGGCTGCTCTACTGTTGATTTTAAAGGCCAAATTTATTAGTATTTCACCATGAAAAAGTTAATTATTGTATTAGCCGTTGTTATTGCGAGCTTAACGCTTTTTGGCTGTGGGCATAAGACAAATATTGTCCCGCCAAAGGGCATAACTACCATAAACATTTAGAAAGGGGCTTAAAATGCCAAAGACCATATTGGTTGTGGGAAGTGGCGTTGCAGGGTTAACTGCGGCCATTCATTGTGCCATGAAGGGGTTTGAGGTGATTGTTTTCTCAAAAAGAGAGATCGACTACTGTAACACAGACAAAGCACAGGGCGGCATTGCCGTGGTCTTGAATGAAGAGGATGATTATGAAAAGCACATTGAGGACACGCTTAAAGCTGGCGCCGGGCTTTGCAATAGAGAAGCTGTTGAGGTTTTGGTAAAAGAAGGCCCAGATAGGGTTAAAGAGCTTATAGATTGGGGGGCAAATTTTGATAAGAACAAGCACGGATCTTTGGATTTCACGCGCGAAGCCGCACATTCCGTTAACAGGATTATTCACGCTTTGGGCGATGCCACAGGTCATGAGGTTGAGCAGACACTTTTAAAGAAGGCAAAGTCATTTAAAACAATAGAATTCAAGCCGTTTAAGATGCTCACAAGGATTCTCACAAAAGACAATAGGTTTGTAGCTATAGAGGTTTTGGATACAAAAAGAGAAGATTACGAGTACTATACGGGTTCTGCTTTGATCTTGGCTTCGGGTGGTTATGCAGCTATTTACAAGAACACAACGAACCCAGAGACGACAACTGGAGATGGAATTATGGCTGCATTTCTGGCTGGTGCAACTTTAGAGGATATGGAGTTTGTCCAGTTCCATCCAACAGCCTTAAAGCGCTACAATGCACCGCAGTTTTTGATCAGCGAGTCCATGCGGGGTGAAGGGGCTTATCTTGTCAATGACAGAAACGAGAGGTTTATGGAAAAATACCACAGGCTGGGCGACCTTGCGCCGAGGGATGTTGTTGCAAGGTCCATTGTTTTTGAGATGAAGGAGAGAAACATCGACAAGGTCTACTTAAATGCGACACATTTGGGCGAGGATTTTCTAAAATCGCGCTTTCCGACGATATACAACGAGTGCTTGAAATACGGGCTTGATATATCAAAAGAGGCCATTCCTGTGTCCCCAGCAGCACACTACACAATGGGTGGCGTTAAGACCGATGTTTATGCAAAAACGTCCATAAATGGTGTGTTTGCAGCAGGTGAGGTGGCATGCAACGGTGTTCATGGCGCAAACAGACTCGCATCGAACTCGATTTTAGAGGGTTTGGTTTATGG
>WFQR01000031.1 GCA_015486955.1 Hippea sp.
TGTGATAGTTGTTGAGCTGATACTCATTTTCAATGTAATACCAATCACCGAACATCAAAATATTGGGCCTTAAAAGATCTCCACATACGGGACAATGTGGCAGATTTGTCGCTATCATCGTTTCATAGTCCAAGTCGCACAGCGGAACATCACGGTTTTCCCTAACCCCATAGCTGCAAGCTGCACCCTTCATACATTGAAGCCGCCACATGGAACCGTGCACCTCATAAACAAGCGATTCGTCAAGTCCAGAGATTATGTGATAACCATCCGTGTTTGTCGTATGCACAAAAGATCTGTCAAAAACCTCACGAATTAAGCGATTGATCACGTGATATCCGATATGGGGTTTGTTCTCATGAGCATTTCTTCTACGCCATTCGTAAAAAGCCCACGCGTATTGAGGTCTCACCTCAAAGCTGTATGGATTTGCCAAATCTATAGCATTCAATCCAAGTCTCTTAAAAACAGGAAAATTGCGCCAGTAACCCTCTTTGTCCCTAAATGTTGGTATGCCGCTATCTGCACTCATACCTGCACTTGTTAGAAATAGACAACTCTTTGCTTCCTTTATTTTCTTCTCAAGCAAATCAAAATCATTGATCTTCATGGCTCTCACCTCACAAAAAGCAATACGGATCTATAGCCATGTAATCCCCATAATACGCATCAGCCCGCGCCCTGCAACCACCGCAAACATTTATGTATCTACAGTGTGCACATTTGTCATTGTACGAACCAAAATCCCTCATATCTTTAAAAATCTTCGATTCATGCCAAATTTTCAAAAACCCACTCTCAAGCACATTTCCAGCGCTCCTCAAAAAGTAGCTACACGGCTTAACCTCACCGTCATAACCAATGAAAGCAATCAACTGCCCAGCTACACAGCCCTTAGCCCCACCAGTTGAAAACTTAAGCGTTCTTCTTTTAAATTCAATCCCGCGCTTTCTGCTTTCAATATCGACAAGTGCATAGTATTCCGGAGCACAGGTCGGTCTAACAAGCATTTCCTTCTCTTTTAGTTCAAGTTCAAAGTGCCATTTGAGGATCTTGTAGTAATCCTCCTTGTCGATCAATTCATCCCTCAATTCTTTTGCCCTGCCCGTCGGCACAATCATAAACATATACCAAGCCTTGGCACCTAAAGACTTTGCAAGTCTATAGGTATTTTCTATGTCATGTTGATTTCTCTTTGTAAAAGACGAATTGATGATAAAGTCAACGCCTATTTCTTTTAAAATTTTTGCTGCACGGACGGTTGCATCGAAGGCACCTTTAACATTCCTAAAATCATCGTGAACCTGAGCTCTTGAGCCATCCAAACTCAAAGACACAATGTCAACATGCTCCTTTATTTTTAAAGCCATTCTCTCATCAACAAGCGTTCCGTTTGTCGCAAGACCCACCCTCATGCCTTTGGACTTTATGTAGTCAGCTATATCAAAAACATCTTTTCTCAAAAGGGGCTCACCACCCGTCAAAACAACGACGGGCTTAAACTCATTAGATATCTCGTCTATCACATTTGTAATATCACTGAAAGAAAGCTTGTCTTTGAGGTTCATAGAGGCAGAAGTCCTACAGTGGATGCAATTTAAATTACAACGAGGGGTTATCTCAAATGCCAGCCATTTCAAGGAGAATTCCATTACTTTCTCACCTTTTCTATATCTTCTTTTTTACCCACAACCAAAAGGTAATCATTCTCCTGAATAACCTCATTAGGCATTGGGTTTATATCCATTTTGCCATCGCGTTCTATCCCAATAATCGTTAAACCAAAACGTTTCCTAACATCCAACTGTAATATGCTCTTGCCCGAAAAGTTCTGCGGCGCCTTGATCTTTGCAAACAAATACTTTCCCGTGGAATCCAATGCCTCAATTATATCAAGACCCGCAAGGTGATTGGCCAGATCCCTACCCTTTTCCTTCTCCGGAAAGATCACCTTCGTTGCACCAACCTTTGCAAGGACACGTCCGTGCAATGGATTAATGGCTTTTGCATATATCTCTTTAACACCAAGACTGTGTAGAATAGCCACACTCAAGACACTCGTTTCAATATTACCACCCACCGAAACAACCACAGTTTTTGCATCCTGAACACCTATTTCTTTTAAAGCCTTTTCATCTGTGCAGTCGGCAACAAACACAGACGGCAAAACCTCTGCAGCATCCTTAACCTTATCCTCGTCTATGTCTATACCAATAACATCCTGATCGAGTTCAGCAAGCCGTTCAGCCACGCTTCTACCAAACCTTCCCAAGCCTATAACAACAAACAACTCTTTCATACGAATATTCTCCCTGCAGGTAAACTATAGCTGCGGCCCTTCTTTTTGCCAAACAGAGCCACAGAAAAGCTAAACAGACCAACCCTTCCTGCAAACATCAAAAGAATTATAATCAACTTTCCTATAACATCAAAACTCGCAGACAGACTCAAATTCGTCGTACTTATGGACAAACCAACGGTAGACAAAGCAGAGACAGACTCAAACAGGGCGCTCAAGAAATTCACACTTTCTATATCGCTCAAGATAAAAGCCGCTAAAGACAGAATGAAAAATGAAAGTATGACTACAACCAATGATTTGTAAATTGCCTCATCGGGAATTTTCCTTTTAAACATCATGACCTCTTTTTCACCACGTATATAAGAGTACACCGCTACTGCAACAGAGGTTATAACGGTCGTTTTTACACCGCCTCCTGTACCGCCAGGGGAAGCGCCAATGAACATCAAGATAACAAGCAAGAATAACGTAGAATTGTGCATAAAACTCAAATCCACTGTGTTAAAGCCTGCTGTCCTCGTTGTAATACTTTGAAACAGGCTAACCAAAATATCCTTAAAGAAACCGTGATTGTGCAGAATGCCATTGACCTCCAATAGGTAGATAATCAGCGTGGGTATAAAGATCAAAAAAGCTGTGGTTGAGAGAACGACCTTAACATGAAGAGATAAAAAGTTGATCTTTTTCTTTGCATACAAATAGATTTCATCTACAACAACAAAGCCAATACCACCAAGAACTATCAAAGAAATGACCGTTAAATTTAACAAAACGTTGTACTTAAAATCAACAAAGGAGTTTGGAAAAAGTGAAAAACCAGCGTTGTTAAAGGCGCTGATTGAATGGAATATGGCAAAGTAAATGGCTTTTGAAAGATCCATTTTTGGATAGAAGACAAAAA
>WFQR01000032.1 GCA_015486955.1 Hippea sp.
ATGGGATAGAATGTGAACATTTGCCTCGTTCCAATTAACGAATGAGCCATTTATCCATACCTTTAGGTTCTCAAACATGACTACCTCCAAAAGTGTGCAGGCGGAATGTCTATTACCGACTTCAATCCAGCTTCCGATTTTATTAAATTGGGCATTGTATTTATAACAACCGATGCTGTGCCAATGTCTCCGTTTACGCCACCCTTTATTGTGCTTGTGATGTCTGGTTCTCCGTATAGCTCAACCGTATCCTCTTCTGAAGGATTACCCAAAAAGGCCTTTAGCTCAAGTTTTATCAGTTCTTCCCCATTCTTGAAGCCAATTGCCGTTTGATGAACACCCTTCGCCATGCCCTTTTTGACTGTGATATATTCACTTTTTACCTCTTTATCGGCAACAACAGGATCTACAGTTTCTTTATATTGATCGATTTCAAAGGAGAGTGCTTTTGCAATTAAGTGCACAGATTCCTTAAATCCCACATGCCTAATTGTTCCTTCCTTTACTTTTCTTTTGAATTCTTCTATTGACAGACCGGCACCGATCTTTTTCTGAAACGGTAATCGCCTTTTTGATGCGTCCTGATGACGTTTGACTATGACTTTGTCGGTTCTTTTTTGGGGCGTTGTCAAGATTATGGGTAAAAAGTCCATCAAGAATCCGGGGTTGATGCCCGTGCCAAGAACAGTTACGTTGTTTTTCTTTGCTATTTTGTCAAGTTCTTCTGCTAATTGTTGATCGTTGACAAAAGGGTAGAGCATCTCTTCACATGTTGAGATTACGTTCTTTGAACTTTGAACGCACTGCTTAACCGTAGGAAAGACGTCTTTAAAGCTTGACAGGGTTGAAATCACCGCTATGTCGAAGTCCAGTTTTAGGACTTCTTCAAGGTTTTCTTTGACTGTTATGCCTAACTTTCCTGTATTCAGGATTTCACCAGCGTCTCTGCCTAACTTTTCCTTGTCTAAGTCAACTACTGCCACAAGTTCTAAATTTTGCCTTTCCAAAGCGAACTTTACTATCTGTTGTCCTATGGGCCCAAAGCCAATCTGTGCAAACTTTATCTTTTTCATACCAACCTCCTTACATAGTTGCTTATATCAAAAAAAACGGCTGAATTAAACTGCTTTTTGGGTTCAATTGTGATAAAATGAGTATGATGATTAGCATTGGATTATTTAAGCAAAAGAATAAGACATTTGGCATAGCTCTGGGTGGCGGTGCAGCTTGGGCTGTTGCTCATATTGGCATTTTAGAGGTACTTGAGGAGAACGGTATAAAGATAGACGGTATTGCAGGTACATCTGCAGGCAGTATAGTTGCAAGTCTCTATGCATTTGGTTTAAGGCCTCATGAAATCAAGGATTTGGCTTTGAGGCTTAAGCTCAACGACGTTTTTCATTGGAAGATATCGAAGATGGGTCTTTCTCAGACGGACAGGATAGAGAGTTTGATTATTGATGCTATAGGGGAGAAAAAGATTGGCGATGCGGGTATTCCCCTTTTTATCACGGCAACTGATTTGATGAGGGCAGAAGCTTTTGTTTTTGATGGAGATGCTTTTGTTCACGAGGCTGTTGCGGCAAGTTGTGCAATACCTGGTGTCTTTGTCCCATTTGAATTTAACGGCAGGGTTCTTGTTGATGGTTCTTTGGTTGCTGATGTAAACTGCAAGGTTTTGAAGGAGAACGGATTTGATGTTGTGGTTGGCGTTGAGCTTTCAAATTACAGAAAGGGCAAAAAGCCAAACAATATGTTTGAGATCCTTCTTGAAAGCTTGCAGGGTATGGTTGAACGCTCCAATAGGGAACTTTTTAAGTATGCGGATTTGGTAGTGAGGCCTCAGATTTTTGAAATTGGAAGATTTGAAATTGATAAAGTGCCCCAGTTGTTGCAGAAGGGCAGAGAAGCTATGGCGTCAAGGATTATTGACATTAAGAAACTACTGTGATTGAGTTTTATAGTGTTGACAAATCGGCAAGAGAGACATAGAATTTTCGGTAGTATGGACATGTACGTGGTTTTTGATGGTAGGATAGTAAAAGAAGATGGAAAATATAGGATTTCTGGGTTTTCTTTGGTTAATGCAGACAGATACGAAATATCCGACGATGAAATAAGGCGTTGTATAGAGGATAATTTTCAAGATAAGCACATCTTTGAAGTAAGGTGCAATGGTTTTGCGTGCACGGTAATTAGCCGAAAAACTAAAGAAGACGAGTTTTATATCAGCGGTTTTGCCTACAATTTAGAAAGACCTGTTATCGATGATGGCATATTCGATCTTTTTGACGATACTAAAAATATAAGCGTTGTCCTTTACGGTGAAGACGGTAGGATAATTTTTGCAAACAAAGCATTTTTGGAGGCTACGGGCTTTTCTTATGAAGAGGTAAGAGGTAAATACATATGTGATTTTATCTTGGACTCTCACAAGAGCATTTGCGAACATCATGTAAAAGAAAGGGTTAAGGGTGAGAAGTTTAGCAGTAGATACTTCGGCGTCAAGATAGCAACAAAGGATGGCAAATACAGGATCTTTTCTGTGTATGGCAATAGCGTTATTTTCAAAGGTAAACCCGCTGGCTTCCTTGTGGGTTTGGATGAGACCGAAGAAGATAATTTGAAAAGGGTATACTCGGCTTTAAAGAACGTCAATCAACTGATTATACGTGTGAATGATGAAGATGAACTGCTTGACAATATTTGCAGGGTGCTTGTTGAGGTTGGGTTCAAGGCTGCTGTGATTGCAGAGATAAAGGAGGATCTCTCCGTTCAGATTGTTTATACGGCTGGTGAATGCAAGGATTTCTTTGGAAGGGTAAAGGCATCCGTTGACGGTGAGTCTAAATATGGCATAGGTATGGCGGCACGAGCTTTTCGCGATGGTAAAATCGTGATAAATCCCGATACAGAAACAAATCCATACATTGAATTCTGGCGAAAGGATTTGCTTGAGTGTGGCTTTTTGTCCCATTGTGCAATTCCTATAAGGATCAAAGACAAGGTCCGCTATGTGCTGCTTGTATTTTCGGACCATAAGAATGCATTTATCAGCGAATTTTTAGATCTTTTGAGAGAGTTAACCATTGATATTGAATTTGCTTTGGAAAAGCTTGAAAAGGACAAATACATTAGGCTAATTGGAGAGGTTCTCAATAGGATTGAAGAAAGCGTTGTAATTACAGATGAAAATTGTGAAATAGAGTTTGTTAACAATGCATTTTTGAAGATCTTTGGCTATAAATCAAAAGAGGTAATAGGTAAAAGTATTCTGCAATTTGTTGAGGAAGGTGAGTGTGAGCAGAAGAAAAATTGGGTAATGGAAAATGTCTTAAAGAATGGTGTTGCGCGATTTGAGTCACGCATGAAGCTGGAATCGGGGAAGGTTAAGACGTTCGATATTTCCATAGCGTCCGTTATGGATAAAAAAGGCGAAACAAAGTTAATCGGCTTGATGAGGGACATCACGAAGGGCAAGAAGCAGCAGGAAAAGATAGAACAGTTGAGCAGGCTTTATAAAACACTGTTTTATTTAAATGAGGCATTGATCTCTGCTGAAAGCGAGGTTGATATATTTAAGGACGTTTGTGGGCTCATTGTTGATCATCTTGGTGCTGACGTATCTTTTCTCATCTTCAATATTGACGGCAAATGGAACTTGTCCCACGCTGCAATCTCGAATGATGAGTTAGAGCCGTTTGTAATGTATTTAAAAAATAGTATTGCTCAATTACCACAAGATGTTAATTATTTGCCTTTTATTAGGGCATTTGAAACGGGCAGTGTGAAGCTTATTGATGATATGGAAAATGATAAAAGATCGCAGCCGTTTGTCGATCAGATAAAGGCCTATGGTTTTAAGAAGTGTTTTGCTGTGCCCATTGGTTTGAAAGGTAAAAGGGTTGCCGTTTTGGTTTCTGTATTTAGAGAGAACATTGCTTTTGATAAAGAGTTCGTTGCCCTGCTTAATCAGATAAAGGACGATATAGCTGCTTCTATCGGGGTGATAGTTGATAGAAGATGGAATAGAATTATCAGTTTGGCTATGCAAAAGGGATTCTCTTACGTTGTTGTTATGGATAAGGACTTTAGGATTGTTTACATGAATGAGGCAGCCATAGAGATGCATGGATTTTCAAAAGATGAGGTTTTAGGAAAGAAACAGACAGTATTCTCAAGTGGTTTGCACGATTTTTCCTTTATAAGAAGGTTTGTTAAAGCCATGAAGAAGGGTGAAATATTCAGCGATGTGTTTAGCTATAGAACCAAAGATGGCCG
>WFQR01000033.1 GCA_015486955.1 Hippea sp.
ATCATCTCTGTTCTTTCCAGAATCAAGGATCTATTTTCTGAAAAATACAAATACTTTGCTTACAGTCTCAAAACAATCCTATCCTCAACCATTAAAACGGGTGAAGCGGAAAGAATAAACACAGTATTGGATAAAGCAATAGACGAAAACTTCGATATGGTGGTACTGACCGACAAATCCCTAAACGTTGTTTACATTAACAACGCAGCAACAAAGATGTTGGATAAACCCTTTACCGAATTGGTCAACAGACCTTTAAGCGAAATAATCCCTGAAATAAACCACACGAAACTCAATTCGACGCCATCGCAAATATTGAGAGTAAAAACAAAAGAGGGTCTAAGAAACCTTTTGTTCCATGTTGCAAAGATTGACCTGCACAACGAAACGTACTACCTTTTAGTAGCCAAAGACATAAAGGAAAACACCCTTCTGCAAACGGCTATTGAAAACTACTTAAAAAGGGATCAATTAACTGGCTTATTGAATAGAAGGGCCTTTTTAGAATCAATCGATCGATTTATAAATAGGGCCAAGTTCAGAAAAGTAATAGGTGCTGTGCTTGTTATAGACCCCCTGCACTTCTCAAACATAAACGAAGCATACGGTTTAAAAGCCGGTGATAGGGTGCTTATAGAGATAAGCAAACGGCTCCTTTCATTTTTGCGTGATTACGACCTCATAGCAAAGCTTGAGTCTGAAAGGTTTGGTGTTTTGCTTAAGGAAATAGAAAGAGAGGAAGATATCTACGTCATATCAGTTAAACTTTTGGATTTCTTGTCAAAACCCTACGTTATAGGAAAAAATTCAATCAGGCTTTCCTTCAACATAGGAATAAGCATATACCCAACGGATGCAAAAAACGCAGAAGACCTGATAGACAAAGCCCAAATAGCCCTGTCTGATGCAAAAGAAAAGAAAAACATGAACATAGGATTTTATAAAGAAGAACTAAAAATAATGGCGCAGAAAAACATGGAAATACAAGATAGCTTTACAGAGGCTTTAAAAAACGGTGAGCTCAAGCTATTTTTGCAACCATACTTCACAACGTCAAATTTTGCCATAGGGGGAGCAGAAGCCCTCGTTAGATGGATAAAAAATAACAACACAATACAACCAATGGAGTTTATACCGCCTTTAGAAAAAACCAACCTAATAAAGAACTTGGATAAGTATATGTTCGATAGCACAGCGGAGTTTCTTTCATCCCAAAAAATACAATTTCCCATTTCGGTCAACGTATCACCTAAAACACTGTATGATGAAGACTTTATAGGACATGTAATAGACACCGTAAAAAACAACAACATTGAAAATTTAATTAATATCGAAATAACAGAAAGGATGTTAATGAACAATATTGACATAGCCATAACGATACTAAAAAGACTAAAAGATAACGGTATAGGCATATCCATCGACGATTTTGGCACTGGGTATTCTTCTCTATCCTATCTTGCAAAGCTGCCTGTTGATTTTGTTAAAATTGATCTATCTTTTGTAAAAAGGATGTTAGAGGACAATAAGGTTCTATCCGTGGTGAAAACGATCGTATATTTGGCTAAAGAACTTGGTATGAAAACAATAGCCGAAGGCGTTGAAAACGATAAGCAAATAGAAATATTAAGGAATTTAGGATGTGACTATCTTCAGGGATTTTACTTCTCAAAACCCATACCGAAAGAAAAGGTCTTAACTTTAGATAGAATAAATCAAACTTGAAATATTGCCTTCACAGAAAAAAGCACTATAATTTTTTAAGGGGTAAAAAATGAAATTAATTAAAATGTTTGTTTCGATACTGGTAGTTGCACTGTTGTTGCCGCAAATATCACAGGCAAAAACATATTATCTTGTCAAAAACAACGGAACAAAGGTCAACATAGAAAAGCTTCTTCCCCCTTATCTGGCTGAAAACCCTGTTCCCTACGGCATATACATACCAAACGCATGGGGCGGAAAATACAAAAAGTTCAACGAAAAATATGGCAAAAAATATGGCAAAAAGGTTCTCGGTGGATACGAATATTCATCCGCTGCTATTTTGGCAATTATCTACAAAGGAAAAGAGGTTGTGGATTCAAAGGGGAGAAAGGTGGAGTTTTTACCAAAAATCGTGAGAAAGCAGTTGATGTACGCTGTAGCCAATCCTTCGAAGGTAAACGATATACTGTTCAATGTCATAAGGGACTATATTGTAAACGACTATAGGGGTGGAGTTTCAAATAGCAGCTATTCATCGGGCAACCCTCAATAGCAGGGCTATTCAGCCATGCCTTTACCTTCAATTCTGGATGTTTTCAGAATTTCTATAGGTCCAAGCTCATCACATACATTGGGAGCCTTAAGAAGCGGTTTGATGTTTAGAGATTGGTTCAAATACCGTGCATTGAAAGAAACGGTGCAGCGGCGGTCTCCGCTCTAAACGCCTCAAACCTGGCACTGTTATCAAGAGCCAAGCATCAGGTTAGTTTTGACAAAGCGGTTGAAACCATGATGGAAATAGGAAAAGACATGAGCGCTAAATACAAAGAAACATCCTTAGGTGGCCTTGCAAAAACGATCAAATCCACCTTTCACACCTACGAGGTGTAAAAATCTTTCTAATTCAACCAATCAGGAAAAACAAAAAAGCCAATCTTGAGGTCACTCTCAAGATTGGCTTGATGATAGGCTTTTCATGGTGCCCCGAGCAGGATTCGAACCTGCGGCACCAGGATTAGGAAGCCTAAAAAATGCTATCTACCACCTGAAATCTCCGCATAGGGGTTTCCATATAAGTGGTGTCCAAACGCCATTTTCTTCAAATCGTGGGTTTTCTCACTCACGGGGTTTTTTCACACTTTCAAACCCCAAATTTGCAAATTGAACCCCAAAAGTACCCCTTTTTGTCACCGCCTTGCACATATATATAGGAGGTGGTGAAAATGGTTTTGTTCAGGTGCAACAATTGTGGCAATGAGTTTTCTACAAAGCACAAGGTTTGTCCCAAGTGCGGCACACCCGTGCCGAGATACAACCCAACTATCCGCATAACCGTAACATACTGGGGCTCACGCATCCGCCGAACGGTCAAGTGCAATGTCACTACAGCCAAGCAGATCGAGGCCGAGATCAAGCTCAAGCTCGTTCGTGGTGAGACAATCGCAGATCATCGAAGCTTTATCAAGCTCAAAGATTTCGTTAGAAGAGAGTATTTACGCTATTCCCAAGAGAACAAGTCTTTGCACACCTACGCGCGCGAAAAAGGTGCTATCAATGCTTGGCTTCTCCCTCTCTTTGGCCACAAACCCCTGCACGAAATCAGCCAGTTAGATGTTGAGAAACTCAAGCGTGAAATGACAGAAGCAGGCAGATCCCCACGCTCAATTCAATATACAATCACAATCTTAAGAAACATTCTCAACCGTGCTGATGACTTAGGTTACAAAGTGCCGCAGCGAGACCCTACCAAAAAGGTTAAAATCCCTAAAGCCGACAATCGCCGCGTTCGTTTTCTTACCTATCAAGAAGCCGAAGCACTCCTTGAAGAAATTAAGAAGCACTCACAACAGACATACGAGATTTGCTTTCTTGCACTTTACACTGGCATGAGGGCGGGCGAGATATTTAACCTAACATGGCAGGATATTGACTTTAAGAATAGGCTTATTCACATCAAGGATACTAAAAACAGGGAGAATAGAGTAGCTTACATGACTGACGAGCTGGTTGAGCTTTTACAGGCAAGAAAGAAGCGGCTTGGAAGGAGCAAAACAACCAAAGATCAACTTGTCTTTCAAAACAACAAAGGCAAGAAGATAAGCAAAGTATCGCATACATTTTTCAGAGCCGTAAATGCTCTTGGGCTAAACAATTTCATAACAGATAACCGCGACAAGGTCGTCTTCCACACCTTACGCCACACCTTTGCAAGCTGGCTTGCTATGAGTGGAGTTCCCATATACACAATCAAAGAACTCATGGGGCATAAGTCAATCGAAATGACAGAAAGATACTCGCACCTTGCACCAGACACCAAGCGCCAGGCTGTCGAGATGGTCTTTAACTCAAACAACAATGTCTTGCGTATAAAAGATAGAAAACAAGAAGGAGGTGCTTAAATGCAGTTCAAACCGCCGATGCTTTTAGTTGCACTCAAAGACGAAGAGCTCAAGAAGTATGGCATACCCATCCCCGCCAAAACGCTCTACCGCTGGGCTCAATACAACCGACACAAATACACATTCTTCTACCAAATCGGCAGGCGCATTTTCATCGATGTCGAAGAGTTCTACCGCTGGGTCAAAGAGGAAAATCGCAAGAAAAGGGCTGTCTTCTAACAGGCAGCCCACCCCTCAAGGAGGTGAGCTGGGAATGCAGGCACACTTAAATCTAAATCCACAACGCTCCTTTGTCAAACCCTTTGCGTATAGAAAGAGAAAAACCAATTAATTAGGAGGTGTAACTATGCAGAAGTGGGAATGCAGGCACTTTGAGACATGTGAAGCTCCTTTGTGTCCTCTTGATAAAGTTTCTCTTGAGCACGGCATTTGGTATCCAGATGAGGGAATATGCAAGGCAAAAGCGTATCAATCGCTTGAGTGGATCAAAAACCAAAAGAAGATAAAAAAAGCATCTGATTCTAATAGTTCTGATACATACTACACAGTTAGAATGCTCAACAACCATATAATTGTTCGAAAAGGCATTAAAGGGCTTGACCCCGACAAAGCTGTTTCTAAAAAGGATGAGCAAGTATGGATAAATGCACGAAAAATTAAAAAGAAAACACTTTCTCAAGAAGAAAAGAGAAAAAGACTTGAGGCTCTGAAAAAAGCAAGGGAAGCAAAGAAAAAAAATAGGGTGAGAGACAGTGTTTAGGTGTATTTTTTATCCTCAGAGACAGAGTTTAGAGGGGGTAGTTTTCAATAATCGATTAATTAATCGAATGACCCTACACACCCTCAAAAAACATAGTCTCTGAGGGTGTGTTTCCTTCTTTTGCAGGCACTTTGCGTATAGAAGATAGAGAAACTTTGTTAAGGAGGTGTAACATGAAAGAGAAGCTTGCAAAGTTCTTGGAGAGGATCGAGAAGAGGAAAAGGAACACAGAAAAAGCGAGAGAGGAGCTAAGAGAGATCATGGACATGATTTCAGACGCTATACCTTGCGCTGTATCTGGATACAGAACACAGGAAAAATTTACGATGCGGTTGAAATGGTACAATTACAAAAACAACTGGCGTGAGTACGTAGGCGGATGGTTCTTTTTCCGCTTAGAAGGTGGGTATGTAAAATTTGTAACATACGAAACAGTATACAATGAGTATGGCATGAAACTTTCAGAAGACAGATTGGTAAGCTTTGATTCAGATTTTATAGACGATATTACCTATATCAACTTCAAAGAAGTTATACCAGCGCTAAAGGAGTTTATAGAGAACATTTCAGAAATCGCAACTTTTGAAGAGGAAGCAAAAATCCTAACAGACATAAGAGAAGCCGTTGAGAAGGTCGTCAACGGTGATGATAACAAAAAACAAATTGAGAAGGCGGGTTAATCCCGCTTTCTTTTATATTTTCACTCTTGCTTGACAAACCTACTCTTTGTTATTACTCTCAGTATTAGAGGAGTAGTATGTCTGCAAAAAGCCCAAAAACCTTAAGCGATATCGAGCAAATCATACTCAAGCATTCTGATAAGCTCAAAGATGATTTTAAGGTAAAAAGCATAAAAATCTTTGGATCTTATGCAAGAGGAGAACAAAACAAAGACAGTGATTTAGACCTTATTGTAGATTTCTTTGAAACGCCAACATATTTTGACATTGTAGAGCTTGAGGATTATCTATCAAACATACTCAAAATCAAGGTTGACCTTCTCACAGAAGAAGGCATAAGCCCACATATACTACCCTATATTGAAGAAGTAAAGGTGCTTTAAATGGACAAAAGCATAAAGCCCTATCTTTTGCATATACTTGAAGAGTGCGAGTTTCTAATCAACACATCTAAAAACCTATCCTATTCAGACTTCATAAAAGATCCTGTTCTCAAGCGTGCTTTTGTCAGAAGCTTAGAGATAATTGGCGAAGCCGCAAAGAATATTGACCCTCCGTTCAAGTCCAATCATCCCGAAATCCCTTGGAAATTAATGGCAGGGATGAGAGATAAGCTTATACACGAGTATTTTGGTGTAAATTATATGGTGGTGTGGGAAACTGTAAAAAAG
>WFQR01000034.1 GCA_015486955.1 Hippea sp.
ACATTCGCAGAAATGACTGTATTCTCCGTCGCAGCCACTATCCTTAAACCCGTAACGGCAAATTCCCTGAATACGATTACAATGACCATCCAATAGGGAACATCCTCAATCTTTATCATTGCAATGAGTATGCCAATAACCAATATTTTATCGGCCAAAGGATCAAGTATTGCACCAAGCTTGGTTACGGTTTTATTCTTTCGTGCAATGTACCCGTCCAAAACATCACTCAAAACACCCAAACAGAAAAATACAAAAGCCCAAATATTCATTGATTTTTCAAGCAAAACTATTATAACCACCAAGTCTAAAACCCTAAAAACAGAAAGGAGATTGGGTATGTGTTTCACCATAAACTATTTCCTATGTTTGTGTAGATACTGCCCCTTTTAACTATTTTTCTATTAACACTATTCCCACTGCCATGAGAATACAACTTTGTTCCTTTTCCGCTGTAAATGTTCATAAACTTCTTAACATAACGTTGTGTCTCACTGTAAGGTGGTATGCCATTGTACTTATCCACAGCTGTCTCACCTGCATTATAGGCCGCTGCTACTAACCTAACATCGCGGTACTTTGCTATCAAGTGCCTCAAAAAGAGTATGCCACCCTTGATGTTTTCCTTAACATCAAAAGGGTCTCTAACACCGTAGCTCTTGGCTGTTTTATCCATAAGTTGCATAACACCCTTTGCCCCGGCATTGGATACACTACTTGGGTTGTAGTCAGATTCAATTTTCGCTATTGCTTGTGCTACTTTAACGTCAACGCCGTATTTTTTTGCCATATACTTAATCATGTTCATAATCTTTTGCTTACTCAGATGTGAATACCTAAAAGCATTGGCAAAAAACACGTTCCTTGAGACATTCGTTACAGTGACAACCCCGTTTTCCACAGCAATATGCAAATCCGAAGCATGACAGGTGATACTCAACAAAACAAAAATTATCACACATCTCTTCATTTTGACTGCTTTAAAAACTCTAAAGCCTTTTTATCCTTTGGTTTTAGCTTCAACAACTCTTCAGCAATTTTCTTCGCCTTATCGTACATCTGTTCAGCCTTATAAACCTCAAGTAGATGTTCTAAAGACACAACACGGGCATCTAAGTCAGAACGCGAGTAATTCTCTATCGCTTTTTTTAGGTAAATTTCAGCCTTTTCGTACTCACCCAACCTATAGTAGCCCCAACCCAGGCTATCGAGGTAGTATGGATTGTTCTTGTTAAGCTTCAAAGCCCTTTCAACCAATTTCATACCTCTTTTTACATCTATGTTCTTGTCAATATAGAGATAACCCAAGTAGTTTAAAGCCTCTGCATAGTCTGGATAAAACCCAATCGCCTTATTCAAAAGTTCAATTGCCTTATTTGTACTTTTAAGATCAGAGAAGTAAAGATCGGCTTCGTAAAAACAGATATACGCCCTTTCTCTATTATCCTTTGCCACTTTAAAGGCATCATCGAACAGAATCAAAGCCCTTTTATACTCCTTATTCTTTAAGCAAAACTTACTGATGACAAAAAGATACGATTTTACATCGCCAACCTTTGCAAGTTTCTCCCTTAACTCTTCGAATTTTCCTAACTTGCACAAGCACTCCGCTTCGTTGCTCACAACCTCGTCATAAAATTCCACCTTTGGATTTATGCTTGAAAACGCCTTTAGCGCATCACTGCATTTGCCCTTCTCAGACAGCGCTATTGCATAGATCAGCTTCAGTCTATCGGATTCACCAAAGAGCTTAAAAAACTTTTGTTTTAGTGAGATTATTTCGTCAAAATCGTTCATGTTCAAAAGCACATACGCCAAGCGCTCAAGGTAATCAACCCGATTTGAAGCAAGAAATGCCTTTTTGTAATAAGAGGCAGCATTTTTCAGGTCTCGAGCCATATAGTAGTCATTTGCTATAACAAAGTACGTTAAGGCATTCTGGGGCAGTCTCTTGTAAAGAGAAATGGCTTTGTCAAACTCGCCCCTCCTTTCATAAAGACCGGCAAGAAAGATCAAATATTGATAGTTTTTGGGTGCGAGCTCTACCGCCTTTTTTGCGTTTTCCAAAGCACAGTTACCCTTTTTAAGCCTCAAACACACCTGAGCCAAAAGGTAATAGCCTGACGGATCGTCTTTGTACCGTTTTACGTAGATTTTAAGCTTCTTATAGGCATCTTCATACCTTCCCGACTTTATGTATAGGGTTATTATCCTTCTAAACGTATTCTCCGTTTCCTGAAAACGCTTCTGTATCTTTTTCATTACGCTAAAAGCATCTTTCTTTTTGCCCTCTATCGTGTAAACATCGAATAGCTTGTAGTAAAATTCTTTGTCGTTTGGATAGACCTTGACAGCCCTTTGCAAAACATACTGAGCTTCTCTGTACCTTCCAACATAAACCAAAATGTCTGCAAGCTCCTGATAAAAATCATCGCTCACAACAAAGGGAAACACCTTCCATAAGTCATTCGCTGCACCCTTGAAATCGCCGTTGTAGAGTTCTAAATACCCTTTAACAAAATGATAATCTACGAATTCACCCTCACTTTTGGCTTGAGCATTTACACTCACTATAAAGACAAACAGAAACACAAAAATAAAATAATTAAATCTCTTTGGCATACTCCTCTACCACCTTAACAAACTCATCAACCAAATTCTCTTCTCTTACCTTCTTTATCCTCTTACCCTTTTTTATAATCAGGCCAAAGTGCCTGCCACCTGCTATGGCCAAATCCGCCTCCTTTGACTCACCAATGGCATTGACAACGCAACCCATTACAGCCACCTTTATGGGTTTTTTTATATGGGACAATCGCTTTTTGAGTTCCTCCACCAAACCTATTAAATCAATCTCAATTCTACCACACGTAGGGCAGGAAACAAAGTCAATTGATCGCTTCTTTCTCAGCCCCAAAGCATTGAGCAGTTCATAGCACACATCTATTTCGTTCTCAGGTGGCTCACTTAAGGATATCCTTATGGTATCACCAATACCTTCCCTTAACAAAACGCCTAAAGCCGCAACAGACTTGATTATGCCCTCTTTTGAACTCCCAGCCTCTGTCACACCTAAGTGTAAGGGGTAATCTATGAGCTCAGAGATCTTTTCATTGCATTCAATCGTTGTTAAAGGATCCGACGATTTAATAGACACCTTCATGTTTGTAAATCCCGTATCTTCAATCCTTTTCACCCACCTATAGGCACTCTCCACCATAGCATCAGCTGTTGGTCCGTTGTATTTGTCAAGCAGATCTTTCTCTAACGAGCCACTATTAACGCCAATTCTTAAAGGAATTCCGCGTTCGTTTGCGGCCCTCAAAATCTCCTTTACCCTATCAAACGAACCGATGTTACCGGGATTAATCCTCACACAATCTACACCGCTTTCTATGGACTGAATTGCAAGCCTAAAGTTAAAGTGGATATCGGCAATTACGGGTATTGGGCTCCGTTTTTTTATTTCCTTCAAAGCCCTTGCCGCCTCCTCATCAACAACGGCACACCTGACAATTTCGCAACCCGCATCATAGAGTCTGTTGATCTGATCAAGTGTAGCCTTTATATCCCGCGTATCCGTATTTGTCATGGATTGAACAACAATAGGCGCTCCACCGCCAATTTTCACACCACCCACGTCTATCTGTTTTGTTAATTTTCTCTTTATCAGGCTCATTTCACATGCTCTATCTTCTTCTCAACGTACTTCGTCACACCGTACCGTCTGAAATCGTTGAAAAATGCAAATATCATCAAAGCCAACAGTATGGCTATGCCGATCTTTTGGAAGTTCTCTTGGGTTTTTTTGCTTACAGGCTTACCTTTAATCGCTTCAATTGTGTAAAATAGCAAATGACCACCGTCCAAAACGGGTATGGGCAACAAATTTAAAATGCCCAAATTTATGCTTATTATCGCTATGAAGACCAAAAACGCTCCAAGACCTGCTTCGGCCGCCTTTCCTGCCACATCAACGATCATTATAGGCCCACCTATGTTGCTTGAAGGAATGGCACGTTCTATCAACCTTACAATGCCCACAATTGTGACCTTTGTTATGTAAATCGTCTTTTCAATACCCAACTCAACGCTCTTTGAAAAACTGTACCTCACAACAATTTCATCGCCGCTGGGCAAAATCCCAAGCAAACCCACATAACGCTTGTAACCCAAAATATCCGTAATTGTTTTACCCTGAGGAATAGCCTTCAGCTTTAAAATCTTACCGTTTCTTTCTATCTTTAACACAACTGGCTTGTTGGGATGTGACTTTATGATCTTTGACATCTCTTTCCACGTGTGTATCTTTATATCGTTGATCTCAACGACAATATCCCCCTTTTGCAAACCGATCCTTTGGGCCTCGGAATTTGGTAAAACCTTGCCAATCTTTGGTGCAAGGGCATTTACTCCAATATGGTAGGCGATCATCATGAAAAACACAGCAGAAACGATGTTAAACGTAGGACCGGCCAAAACGATCAAGAAACGTTTCCACAAAGGCTGGGCATAGAATGCGTCCGATTCATCATCAACGCCCTCTTCCTCACTCTCACCTTTGAGTTTTACATATCCACCAAGCAGAATAACTGACAAGGCGTACTCTGTCTTTTTGGGTCTAAACCTAATCAGAATAGGACCAAAACCAATTGAGAAGCGCTCAACACCCACACCCAACATCTTTGCAACAATAAAATGCCCAAACTCATGTATGATAACCATGAGGATTAAGCCCAATATTCCATAAAGCCAGGTCACCTTCAACCCCCAATCTTGCTTATAAGCTCTAAGACGCCCATCCTTACCCTTTCTATCTCTCCCTCAACGTCAAGTATATCACTGGGCATCTCACTTTCAAATCTTTCCATCGATTTTTCCAAAATCCAAAATATATCCTTAAAACGCATTCTGCCTTCAAGAAAGGCACTTACAGCCAATTCATCAGCTACATTCAACACAAGCCCTAAATTTTTCTCTTCCCTTTTTAAGGCTTCATAGGCAAAAGTCAATGTGGGAAACTTTCTAAAATCGGGTCTTTCAAAACTCAAACTGCCGATGGATGCAAGATCCAATTTAAACGGCAAACTCACCCTTTTGGGTTTAAACAAAGCATAGGCTATGGGTATCCTCATATCGTGGTTTGCAATTTGAGCTATGATCGAACCATCAACAAATTCAACGGCAGAATGGACAATGCTTTCTTTATGAACAACAACCTCTATTTTTATATAGGGAACATCAAAAAGCCAGCGCGCTTCAATGATCTCAAAGCCCTTATTCATCATCGTTGCAGAATCTATTGTAATTTTCTTACCCATATCCCAGGTGGGGTGAGACAGGGCTTCATCAACGGTTATATTGTCAAAATCACCCCGATCAAAAAATGGTCCACCCGATGCCGTGAGTATCAGCTTTTCAACATCCTCTTTTCTTCTACCCTCAAGGCATTGATAAATAGCTGAATGCTCAGAATCTATGGGCACTACTTCAACACCTTTATCCTTTGCTAAATTCTTAATTATCCTGCCCGCTATGACAAGGCTCTCCTTGTTCGCCAAAGCCAATCTTTTTTTAGAAAGTATAGTGTAATACGTTGGTA
>WFQR01000035.1 GCA_015486955.1 Hippea sp.
CGGTAAAACATAAACGTTACAACAGTTGCAATAACTATGCGTGTACCCAAGATGTAAAAACCGTTTCCGCCGACAGCCACAAACACCAATGTGTCTTCTATAACGGCATGGCACATGGATAGATAAACGGCCGTTAGAACGATATCCATTTTTGTGAGTATATTTTTTTCACTTTGGGCTAAAAGCACTCCAGAGCCGTAAGTGACACCCAAAAAGATACCAGCAAGCATCGATACGCTTGCGTGTTTTGAAAAGCCCAATGGTTTGAGAAGGAAGTGCAGGGTGTCCAGTATTTTTTTAAAGGTTTTGCTACTTTGCAAGAATTCGTAAATTACCATCAAGGGCACGATTATTAGGATTAACTTTATGGATAACTTCAGGCTTCCTAAAATAGTATGCCAAAATAGTTCAACCATAGACCAACCTGAAATATTCTGCTAAAATAAGCCCCGCTATTATTGAAACCGTTATCCTAAAGACAATCGTAAAAAAAGCGTTTGTGCCTGTTTTGTGCAAAATCGCCCCTTCAATGATTAAATTGTGTGATATGCCTGTCATCAAGCCGACGATTGTGACCTGTTGCCATGTGGGGTTTAGAGGAACAAGGGCTGCTATGGCTGCGTATAGGTTAACCAGATAGCCACTTATGATTGCTATTGCCATCTTGCCTGTCAGACCAAATGGTTTCATGAGTGGCGATAATAAGTTACCAATGATGTTTGCAAGTTGCGTGTGTCTGAGCAGGTCTATCGCTATGTAAAAGGGTACTATGGTCTTTATGAGTTTTATAGATACTGAAAAGCCGTTTCTTAAGCCATTTTTAAGGTTTGTTTTGAAGTTCGCCTGCATTTTTCTCAATATAGACGGACATGGACGGGAATGCAAAATCTATGCCCAATTCTTCCATAATTTCCATGATTTTTAGGTTTACGTCTTCTCTTACCTTTAAGTATTCAGACCATACGGATGTGTTTGTAAAGCAGTAGATAAAGATGTTTAAGGAGCTATCGGCAAACTCTGTGAAATACACAAGCAGTGTGCTGTTTTTTGAGATCCCTGGATGACTTTCTAACATTGTTCTTATCCTTTCAACAGCCTCTTTTAGCTTTTCCCTTGAAGTAGAGTAGGTTACGCCGATTTTGTAGGTTATGCGCCTTTCGTCCCTGCGAGAGAAGTTTTCTATAGCTGTATTTGCAATGACTGAGTTAGGCACAGATATTAAAGATTTTTCAAATGTCCTTATGCGAGTACTCCTAAAACCGATATCTTCAACTATGCCCTCTGTATCCCCAATTTTAACCCAATCGCCGATCTTGAAAGGTCTGTCCATTATGATGGTTAAGCCTCCAAACATGTTGGCCAGTGTGTCTTTGGCAGCTAAAGCCACAGCCAAACCACCGATACCCAAACCCGTTATTATTGCACCGATGTTGTATCCCCATTCCTGAACGATCAGTATGAACCCCACCACAACAACAGACGTTTTTATGAACTTGTTGAAAAATGGAACGAAGCTTAGGCCTATTTCTGAGTTTTTCTTTTTAAAGAAGTTTTCCATTGCTTGCGAGAAGATGCTATCAGCCCTATAAAACGCCCAACTCACATCGATAATAATCACCGATATGAGTATCTTTAGAGCAACAATGTTATAGGCATAGCCCAAACTCAATGTTAGGAAGGCGATGTAGAAACACAGAAACGTGAGGAAGGATTTTAGTGGCGGTTCGATTATCTCTATTATTTCGTCATCTATCTTTGTTTTTGTTCTACTTGCAAATTTTTTCAGAGTGCCAAGAATAATTCTTGAAAGGAAGTTTTTTATTAAGAGCAAGACAAACAGAACGAACAGTGATATTAGGAGGTTTTTTAGGGTTATGCTTAAAAAAGTTTCGTTTAGGAAATTCTGAACGGTCTTTAACGTGTCCATGTTGGAATTTAAAGATTTATATAGTCAATTGTCAAGTATTAGGTGAGATAATCAAACAGGTTTTGGGATGTGAGCCTTGAACCAACGGCCAGTGTTGCCTGCATTACGATCTGATTTCTCTTGAACTCTGTAAAGACATCAGCGATGTTTGCATCTTCTAACTCAGAGATGGTCTTTGAGTTTGAAAGCTTAATGTAGTTTACCCTGCTTTTTGCAAGCTGAAACCTGTTTGTTCTTGCGCCAATTATGGACCTTGACGCTAAGACCTGATCCAATGCCTTCTTTACCTTACCTAATGATTGTTCAACCGTGTTTGATAGTTTTACAGAAAAGCTATCGCCCTGTTCCAGTATGGCTGGTGCTCCATTGATACTTGGTGGTATGAGGCTTAACTTTACACCCGGAACACCATTTACAGTTCCTTCAAATTCCCCCTCGTTTGCATCCCTTGTCTGTATGACGATGTCTTTAAGACCGTTGATCAATTTGTTTGCAAGATCGCTTGCAGACGTAGGGGATGTGTTTTTTATGTCGTATATTGTTGTTCCTTGAATTTGATCAATGGAGTCGATTTTAGAAAAATCTATCTGTTTGTCAGGGTCTTCTGGTGTTACGGTTTTAATCTCGTAATAGTAATTGCCCGAAACTGTTTTTCCAATATCTAAGCCAATAACTGCAACCACGTTTCCTTCTTTATTTGTAACCTCAAACATACCTGCTGTTTTTGTTTGGTTTGAGCCGAGACTGTTGGCCAAAGTTTCAATCTGGTTTTCGCTTATTGTGTTGAAGTTTGTGTTGGACGTGTTACCAACTTTGGCAACCTTTACAGTCCATGTTTCGTCTTTGTCACCTAAATATCTGCCACTCAATTGCACGTTGAATGTTGATATGTCCTGCCAAGGTGATGGCTTTCCTATTTGGTTTAACGAATGTGGATTTTTCAAAGCATAACTTGCGTCCCTTAATGTTCTAAACGTATCTATGCCCTGACCCAATTGTGCAACATTAAAAACGCCGAATATGTTGGGTTTAACTTCACCGCTTTGTGTGGTAACGCTAAAGTTTAAATTGAATTTGCTTTTAGAGGGTCTTTTGTCAACAAAATAAATGCGTCCATCTTTCACATACGCATCGATGTCCTTAAATCCACCGCTGCCGCCATGACTTTCTTCTATAAATAAACCAAATACAGGGACTTTTGAGTTTTTTGTAAAGACCTGTACCGATAGGTCGCTCGATCCTGATTTGTTGTCTTCTATTACAATTTTTCCGTGTTGAACAGAGGCTGTTACGTTGAAATGAGAAGAAATGGATGCTGCTATGCTTGAAAGTGTTGTGTTTTGATTGACGCTTATGTCGAATGACACCTGATTACCATCGTGGTCGAAACCCGCTATGGTGAGCGTTGATCCGATAGCAGCTTGAACATTCGGATCGTTTATATCGGATAGTTTCGTTGCCGATGTCACAGGTTGACCTTCCAGAGTTGTAAATGTTTTGTTTGTCCCAAGAATTTCTAAAGAATCCAGGCTTTTTATGTAGCTTGTCAGGTTTTCTATTGTAGTGGTGCTTGCCACCGTGAATTCGCCTTTAACAACATTGCCGTTGTGATCCGTTCCCTGTATTTCTATTTTATCATTGGCATCAAGTTTGTATCCTGTTGATGTTGCCGCCTTTTCTATTGCTTCGGCTAACGTTGGATCTAAGTCAATGTTGACCAATTTTGATGATGATGTAACGGGGTCTTCTGTTGTGTCGTCTATGAGGTGATTGTCGTTTTCTAAAGTTTGATTTGTGGGTTTGAATACCTGCTTTGCAGTCACGTTTATGGGGCTTGTCAATTTGTCTGAATACTCTA
>WFQR01000036.1 GCA_015486955.1 Hippea sp.
GATGTTCCGCTGTGCGACTTGGACTATGAAACGATGATAGCGACAAATCTGCCACATTGTCCCGTATGTGGAGATCTTTTAAGGCCCAATATTTTGATGTTCGGTGATTGGTATTACATTGAAAATGAGTATCAGCTCAACAACTATCACAACTTTTTGAACGAGGTTGGAGTGCCTGAGTTAATCTTTTTAATAGGTTCGAGTTCGGCTGTTCCAACAAATGACTACATTGCCAATAGATTCCAAGCACGCGGGGCGTTTGTTGTTACGATAAATCCGGACAAAAACTGCATGACCGTATGCAAGCCCGATCTGTTTATCCAAAAAAGGGCTAAAGAGGCATTTGAGATAATACAAAGGATGGTATTCGGTGATTAGGCTGAGCCATATAGCTGGTAAGGAGTCCCAAACGGTAGAGTTTAAACTCTATTGGCAAGACGAGTACTTAAAAACTCTGTGTGCCTTTGCAAATACTGACGGTGGAGAATTGCTTTTAGGTGTATCTGATGATGGCAAGATAAAAGGATTAAAAAATGTAGATCACTTGTTGGAAACTTTGCCAAACAAGATTAGGAATAATTTAAATGTGGTTGCTCCTGTAAAAGCAGAGCTTGTAGATGGTGTTGAAATCATTAAGATTGAAGTATCACCTGCCGAGGTTCCTGTTTCTTATAAAGGAAAATTTTACATAAGGTCTGGTTCTACAACCCAAGAGGTCAACGGCGCAGAGCTTATGAAGTTTTTAATGAGTAAGCAGAAACTCTCTTGGGATGCTCTTCTGTCTGATGCTGAGATAAATGAGACAGATGAGGAAACTATCTTTAGATTCATAAATATGGCAGGAGAAAGGCTTGCTATATCAGAAACTGATTCCATTGAAAATATTCTTAAGAATTTGGAGCTTTTAAAAGATGGAAAGTTGACAAACGCGGGTCTGTTGCTGTTTGGGAGAAATCCCAATGGATACATTTTGAATGCTACAGCGAGGGTTGGTAGATTTAAATCGGAAACCAACATCATAGATACGATTGAGATAAAAGGGAATCTCTTTAACCAGGTAGATGGAATTGTTGAGGCTATAAAGAAGCACATTAATGTTAGGTTTGAAATAGATGGAATAGAAAGAAGGGATGTTTGGGATTATCCTCTGCCCGCAATAAGGGAGGCTTGTATCAATGCCCTTATTCATAGGGATTATTTGGATTTGGCGGAAATTCAGATAAAAATATACGATAATCGTATCTGGTTTTGGAATCCGGGAAGACTTCCTGAAGGCGTTACCGTTGATATGCTTAAGAGAGAGCATTTTTCAAAGCCGAGAAATAGGTTGATTGCGATGGTTTTTTATTACGCCGGTCTTATAGAAAGGTGGGGCACTGGTACAAAAAGGATGGTTGAGTTATGTAAAAAAAGGGGTCTTCCTGAGCCTGAGTTTGAGGAATTCGGTAATGGTTTCTCTGTTGTGTTTTACAAAAATATCTATGACAAAAAGCATTTGATTGATTTGGGTCTAAACGAAAGGCAAATAAGGATAGTTCTATATGCGAAAGAATACAAAGAGGTAACAATTTCAACTTTAAAGAAAATTATTCCGGATGTTTCAGAGAAAACCCTATATCGAGATTTAATGGAGCTTGTTGATAAGGGATTTCTTAAGGAATACGGTACTAAAAGGGGAAGAAGGTATGTGGCGTTATCGGACATTTATCGGACATAACGGACATTTATCGGACATGGGAATTAGAGTGAGGAAAGGTAAGTGAAAGGGGATCGATCCGCCATAATTAAAATCGGTGATTAGGCAACGGTTCTGTTTCTGCCACTTTGTTTTGCAAGGTACATCTTTTTGTCCGAGTTGTTTACAAGCTCTTCAAATGTTTCTGGACAGTCGTCCATTGATGAGATACCTATACTGACAGTGCACCTTATTTCTGCACCATCCACAAGGATCGGCGTTGCCTCTATGTGGTTTCTTATTCTTTCTGCCAATGTAAATGCACTATCCTTTGTCGTGTTTGGCAGGATAATAACGAATTCTTCTCCACCGTAACGAATGGGTATATCCGATGACCTTATGTGATTTTTGATTTCTTGGGCTACATGTTTCAACACCAGATCGCCGACTTTGTGTCCGTACTTGTCGTTTATGTTTTTAAAATGATCTATGTCTATCATTAAAACGGATAGTGGATGGGAATAGCGCTTCGTTTTCTTAAACTCCATTTCAGCCAAAAGGTTCATGTAGCGTCTGTTGAACAGGCCCGTTAATGGATCTCTTACAGCTTCTTCGTGCAGTTGTATGATTCTATTGCTTGTGCAGTATTCTTTTCTTTCTGCTAAAATTGCCATTGATATGGGTATTTCAAATTTCGATAGAATCTCTAAGTCCATGTAAACATTGAAGTCGTCAGGATTGAATACGATGAAGCACACGCCATAAAAACGTCCATCTTTGGCTTTTATTGGGAATGTGTATGATGGATCTTCCACACCAAAAATCGTATGCAACTGAGAAGGTTTGAAGAATATTGCGCCGTTTTTTATGTAACTTGAGGCTTCTATCATTTGCTTTAGTTTGTTGTCATCTTTGATCGATGTTATCGCTGTTTTTTCCGAGTTTAACTCTAAAATCTCTGTTTCGTCAATATTTGTTACAAAGGCTTTGATGGAATCAATGTTGTAGAACTGCCTCAAGCTATCCATGAACTTGCCTATGACTTTGTAGAAACGCTCTTGGTATGCTATGATCTGTATGATCTCCTCCAGTACGTCGTTTAATTTGGATAGCTTTATAACATCCCGCGTGTTTGTGAACTTGCCAAATAGACCGCATTCTAAATTTTTCATTCTCTCTATGATTGGTTTTATGAACTCTTTCTTTATGATGGAGCCATGCTGGGGTGCTATTAGTTCAATGTCGTATTTTTCTATATTGGACAGGCCGTTTCTTAATATGGAGTTACTCGGCATATAGTGCTCGTGGAATGGTTTGAGTTTTTCAAAGTAATCTTCTGCGCTTTTTGCAAATAGCTCAAATTCCGGCGTGAATCCACCAAATATGTCGCTTGAGAATAAGACCTTTGTTTCTGTGTCATACGTGCATATGGCACCGGGAAAATGCATATACGGTGTGAATATGAACTTTAAAAGCCTATCCCCTGCCTTTAGCTTCCATCCATTCTCTTCCACTTCATAGAGTTTTACATCCCAGTTGCAGTGTTTGAGTAGTGCCCATGCCCGCCAATGGGTTACAATGTATTTTTCTTTTTTTCCAGAATCTTCTATTAGTTGGTCGATGCATCCAACAATGTCAGGGTCTTGGTGGTGGCATATTAAGTATTTGATATCCTTTAGTTTTACAACTTGCTCAATCTTTTTCTTTGTAATATCGTACGTTATCCGTGATCCGGGATCAATTAAAATGGACTCATCACCGTTTTTTATCAGATAAACGTGGCATTGAAACTGATCTTCTGGTATAACTGCACCAACCCAGAAGACGTCGTGCACTATCTCTATGGGTTTATTGAGATCCATTTTCCCTCTTCTTTTCCGTTTCTTTCCACAGTGAATCCAAGTCGTACTCTTTTCTTTTCTGTCCCGTAAATAAATGGACTACAATGTCGAAGCAGTCGATTAAAGTCCATCCACCGTCAGACGTTTCTTCAATGTGGTGAATATCTATTCCAGCCTTTTTTATGTCATCAAATATTGCATAGACCTGTTTGCTTGAACTTATCGTTCCAACAATAAAGAAATCGAATAAAGCCGATTTCATCCTTAGATCATAGACCGCAATGTCTTCTACTTTTTTATCTTCAAGTATCTGTAAGATCTTATCTTTCACCTGTACAACCCCTTTTCTTTAATGAATTTTTCCACCTTCTCTGGTACCAGGTACTTGATACATTCACCGTTTTTGATCTTGTTCCTAACCATACTCGATGAAACGTCAAAAGCCGGTGGTGTGTAAATGTAGACCGTTTTTGGTTTAGCAATGTACCTGGCTTTTTCTTTTACCTCTATAAAGTTTACGATATTTCTGTATTTATTCAAGATGATTTGTGTGTCGTATTCGGGTCTTCTTACAACAATGAAACAAACAAGCTCCGTCAATCTTTTGTAATCCTTCCAGGAAGACAGATAGTAAAATGCGTCTGTTCCAACAATAAAAAATAGTTCATCGTTTGGATATGCGGCTTTGAAATGCTCTATTGAGTCCACTGTATAATTGACCCTGTTTAGGTCAATTTCGTAGCGTGAGACCTCGCAGAAGTCGAGCCCTTCGATGGAGAGTTTTATCATCTCGTATCGGTATTCCGCGTTTGCCACATCGTCCTTTTTGTGCGGAGGTATGCCCGTTGGCAAGAATATCATTTTATCAAGGAGAAACGTTTCGTAGGTGCTAATAGCCCCTCTGATGTGCCCAATGTGAATGGGGTTAAACGTGCCCCCCAATATACCAATTCTCACTCTCTTATCTGTCCGATGCCTCTAATTTTGTATTTGTATGTTGTTAACTCTTTTAATCCCACAGGCCCGCGTGCATGGAGTTTGTTTGTGCTTATTCCAATCTCTGCGCCAAAGCCAAACATTCCGCCATCTGTGAACCGCGTTGAGGCATTAACATACACGCACGAAGCATCAACCTCATCCAAAAATCTCTCTGCATTGTTGTAGTTTTCTGTGATTATTGCCTCTGAATGGTGAGAACCGTAGGTATTTATGTGCTCAATTGCCTCATCCAAACTTTCAACGACCTTTATGGATAAAATCAGATCGAGGTATTCTGTTTTAAAATCTTCCTCTGTAGCCTCTTTTATGTCTTTTAGAATGGTTTGTGTTTTATCACAGCCTCTGAGTTCAACGTTTGCTTTATCCATTAACTCTTTGAATTTCGGTAGGAAAGCGTTTGCTATGTTTTTGTGGACAAGCAATGTTTCTATGGCATTGCACACGCCCGGTCTTTGGACTTTAGCGTTGTATGACACGTTAAGTGCCTTTTCTAAATCGGCAAATTCATCGATGTACATGTGGCATAGGCCCTTATCGTGCTTTATTACAGGCATCGTTGCGTTTTCTGTTACGAATTTAATCAGCCCCTCTCCGCCTCGTGGCACGATAACATCAATATACTCGTTCAATTTAAGCATGTACTTTACGCCTTCCCTGTCTGTTTCATCTATAAAGCCAATGGAGTTGGGGTTTATGCCGTTTTCATTTAGGGATTCCTTGATTAGATCTGACAGTAGCTTGTTTGAGTTTATAGCCTCTTTCCCGCCCCTCAAGACGGCGCTGTTTAGTGATTTCAAGCACAAAATAGCGGCGTCAATTGTAACGTTGGGTCGAGATTCGTAGATTATGCCTATTGTTCCAATGGGGACTCTGACCTTTTCAATGTTTAGTCCGTTTTCAAGCCTCCAGCCTTCAATTACTTCACCTACGGGACTTTTTAGTTTTATAACCGTATCTATGGAATTGATTATGCCATCAATCCTTTTATCATTGAGAAGCAATCTATCTATGAGTGAACTTTTAAGGTTCAATTCTTTTGCGTTCTTTATATCTATTTCGTTCACACTTTTTATCTTTTCCCTGTTTTTGTTGATTAGATTTTTTAAGCCCTCCAGTGCAGTGTTGATCTTTTCTTCTGATGTCTTTGAAAGGCTATAAAACGCTTCATGCGCTCTTTTGCAAATATTTATAATTTTCTCAGGATTCATTTCGCCTCCTTAAGCAAATAGTCTGAACACTTGCTCTGCAACCATCGCTGGCTTTTCTTCACCTTTTATGTTAACAATGATTTTATACACAATTTCTGCCGAATCTCCAAGATTTTCTATTGAAATGGGGATGAGTTTGGCTTTTATATACGAACCTTCTTTTACGGGCGCAGGAAACCTTACCTTGTTGAGACCGTAGTTGACCCTATATTTCATCCCCGGGTAGTTCTTCTCAAAGAATTCTTCTTTATTGCTCTTTGTTAAGTATGGGATAAGTGAAAGTGTTAAAAAACCATGTGCTATGGTTTTTTTGTAAGGCGACTCCTTTTTAGCCCTCATAGGATCTGTGTGTATCCATTGTTTATCGCCTGTAACTTCGGCAAACCTGTCTATGAGTTCTTGATCCACCTTAAACCAATCGCTTTCTGCCACAATTGAATTCAACTTTGTTTTGTAAAACTCCACTAATTTATCATACTTGCTCATCGTTTTTTTCTATTACAACCATGTTATCTATGTGAACAACATCGCTTGAATACTTGTAGCCCAAGATCTTTGTGATTTCATTTGAATGATGTCCTTTTATTTTTTCTATCTCACTTGAATCGTAATTTGTTATGCCCTTTGCTATTAATAATCCATCTTCGTCTTCGATGTTGATTATATCTCCCCTTCCAAAACCGCCGAATACCTTTTTTATGCCACTTGGAAGAAGGCTCTTGTTTTTTAAAAGGCTTGTCTTTGCCCCTTCGTCAATCACAACAACGCCACTTGGATTGCACGATGCTATCCAGGACTTCTTTGATTCTGTATGGTCTATAAACGGTTCAAAGTACGTAAATCTTATTTTACCCTCAAATAGCTTTTTTAGTGAATCCTTTGTTTTGCCGTTTAGTATGCATGCCAATTTGCCAGCTTTTGCAGCTCTTTGGCACGCCTCTATCTTTGTCCCTATTCCGCCACTGCCCAATTTGCTTATGTTTCCCTCTGTTATCTTTAAGCTGTCGTCAAACCTTTCTATAAACTTTGCATTCTCATTTGATGGGTCATCTGTAAACACGCCGTCCACATTGCTTAATATAATTAGGGCATCTGCTTCTATTAAATTTGTTACCTGAAATGATAGGTTGTCGTTATCTCCAAATCTCAATTCCTTTATAACAACCGTGTCGTTTTCGTTAACTATTGGAACTATCTTCCACTTGAGAAGCGTGATAATCGTGTTTTTTGCGTTTATGAAGCGCCTTCTGTTTTGTATGTCGTCTATTGTGATCAGGACTTGCGCAACGGTTTTTTTATACTTCTTAAAATACTTCCTGTAGATTTCCATCAGTTTTGGCTGCCCGATGCTCGCCAATGCCTGAAGGTGTACAATATTCGTGGGCCTACCTTTTATTTTGAGGGTTGATATGCCGCTTGCTACAGCGCCACTTGATACAATAACTACCTGTCTATTTTTTGAGATCTCTGCAATGTTGTCAACGATGTTTTCTATGGTTTCTTCATCCACCTCGTTTTCGCGAGAGAGGACGCCACTACCTATCTTAACAACTATACGTTTTACGGCGTTCAGTCTATCTACAAATTCTCGCTTATCCATCCCAACAGTCTATTTAGTCCCTGTTTTCTTAAAGCACTAATAAAAAATACGGTTTCTCCCTCAAAAAGTTTGATAAACTCATCTTCGTTCAATTCTTCCAAAAGATCGATTTTGTTTAGGGCTATAGCCCTTTTTCTTTTGGGGAGTTCCTTACTAAAGGAATCGAGTTCTATTAAAAGCTTGTCGAACTTTTCACGGGGATTGTCCGTGATATCTATTACAAAGAGCAAGATCCTTGTTCTTTCTATGTGCTTTAAAAACCTCAAGCCCAGTCCTTTGCCTTCATGGGCACCTTCAATGATACCCGGAATATCTGCAACCACGAAGTCCTTATTGTTAAAACTCACATATCCGAGATGGGGATTTAGTGTTGTGAACGGATAGTTTGCAACCTCTGGCTTTGCATCGGAGATTGCCCTAATAAGAGACGATTTGCCGGCATTGGGGAAACCCACAAGGCCCACATCTGCCAATAGTTTTAACTCTATGATAATTTTCTTTTCTTCGCCCTTTTTACCGGGTTGTGCAACGCGTGGGGCTCTGTTTGTGGGTGTTGCGAATGCGGCGTTACCCTTACCGCCTTTTCCACCTTTTGCAACAACAATACGTTGACCGTCTTTGGTTAGGTCAGCAATTATATTTCCATCCTCGTCTTTTATTATGCTTCCAATGGGAACTTTAATTATCAGGTCTTCGCCGCTTTTGCCTGTTTTGTTGTTTGAGCCACCGGGTTGACCGTTTTCGGCTCTGAAGTGTCTCTTAAAACGAAAGGGCCTCAAGGTGTTTTCGTCCTTTGAGGCCTCGATGATTACATCTCCGCCTTTGCCCCCATCACCACCGTCAGGTCCGCCTTTGGGGACAAACTTCTCTCGCCTAAAACTTACAATACCTCTTCCGCCATCACCTGCTTTGACGTAGATTTCTGCATAGTCGATGAACATTTATGGGTAAACACTGACGAACTTTTTACCAAATTTCTCTTCAAATTTTACTGTTCCAGACACTAAAGCAAACAACGTATCATCCTTGCCTTTGCCCGTGTTTTTTCCTGGATGCCACTTAGTTCCCCTCTGGCGGACAAGGATTTCACCCGCCTTAACACGCTGACCATCGGCTCTTTTCACTCCGAGCCTTTTTCCAATACTATCTCGGCCATTTTTTGTGCTTCCAAGACCTTTTTTGTGAGCCATTTATGTCCTCCTAAGATACTATCTTTGTGATTTTTACCTCAGTGAACCACTGCCTATGCCCCTTTTTCCTTTTGTAGCCTTTCCTTCTTTTAAATTTAAACACGATAATCTTCTTTGCTTTGGCCGTTCTTATAACCTTACCCTCGACTTTTGCATTTTCAACATAAGGATTTCCAACTTTGTCTCCCACCATTAACACTTTATCAAAGGAGATCTCGCTTTTGTCCTCAACTGGCAACTTCTCAACCCTTATAACATCACCCTCTTTTACTATGTATTGCTTACCGCCCGTTTCAATTACTGCAAACATCTCTCTCGCTCCTTTTCCATTCAATTTAGCCTTATGCTTCTACAAAATTAGCGACTGTTTGTCAATAGTAAGCTATGGAAAGACCCATGTTAGAAAAATACCCTGTTTTTAATTGGTTGTAGATATTTTTTTGCTTAAATTCATACGGCCAATCAAGGGCGTTTTTGTGTTAGAGATTTTAACATATACTCACGCCATTTGTATATAAAATTTAGCCAATAAGGCAAAGTTCTATTAATTTTTGCTTGACAAGAATATTCTTTGTGTATAATTTTAGACGAGGCTAACTTATTTTTGTTAGTCTAAAAGGAGGTAGTATGGATATTGCGTTAACGCCTTCTGTTGAAGATTATCTTAAGACAATATATGAAATATCGAAGGAAAAAAGGGTAGTGAGGATAAAAGATATTGCCGATAAACTTAAGGTAAAGGCATCTTCTGTGGCAAATGCCGTAAAAATACTTGCAAGTAAAAACCTGCTTGTCCATGAACACTACGGATACATTGAACTTACAGATCAAGGAATTGCCGTTGGACGGGAGTTATACGAGAGACACTTGGTTCTTTATAGGTTTTTAAACCAGGTTCTTCAGCTTGATCCGGATATATCACGGGAGGATGCATGTGCTATAGAGCACCATTTACACTCAGAGACAGTTGATAGGATCGTAAAATTGCTCGATTTCATCTCTGCCGCGCCAAACAACAAACCCCAATGGATTATCAAATTTAGGAAGTTTCTTGATACGGGGATAAATGAGTGCAGATATGCTAAAACACTTGATAAGCTTGAAGTCGGCAAGACGGCCGTAATAAAGTCAATAAACTTAAAAGGTGGTCTTAAAAAAAGACTTATGGACATGGGAATAACGAAGGGTGAGAAAATAAAGGTGATAAAAAAAGCGCCTTTGGGAGATCCGATAGAGTTTTCCGTCAAGGGTTACAACATTTCTTTAAGAAGATCCGAAGCAAAGGAAATAGAAATAGAAGAGGAGAAAGATGATGCCACTATCAATGGCCAGTAGGGATAAGCTTTTAGAGATTGTCAGTATAGTAGGCGGTAGAAATATTAAACAGAGACTATCTGCTCTTGGCTTGTATCCGGGTAGTGTTATCAAAATGGTAACAAATGATTTTGGCGGACCTTTGATTGTGGAGGTTAACAATTCTAAAATAGCCATTGGAAGGGGCATGGCACAGAAGATTTTGGTAAACGAGATTTAGGAGGCTGACCTGTTTGCGGTTGGCCTTATTTTTTTGCAATTAATTTTAGTTTAATCTAACTTTTAGAGATTATTCTAAAATAGTTGAAGAAAGGGGGTGAATTTAGAGATGAAATTGTCGGAGTTAAAGGAAAACCAAATGGCGAGGGTTGTAAAGATTGACAATAGCCTTAAATCCTTGAAGAAGAGGCTATCGGACTTGGGTTTTGTAAAGGGTGAGGAAATTGAGATTAAAAGAATTGCACCACTTGGTGACCCTATTGAGATATCCTTAAAAGGATACAGTCTGTCTTTAAGAAAAAAGGAAGCAGAGAAGATAGAAGTTGAGAAAATTTAGGAGGTTTTTTATGAAAAACAAAATCGTTGATAAGTTAAAAAAGCTCATTTCCATTGAAACCATTGCTTCAATTTCTTGCGGCGGGTGTCCTATGAAGGATCTATGTAATAATAAAGAAAAAGGGGGTCAACAGAGATGAAAATAGCTTTTGCAGGAAACCCTAACGTAGGCAAGACAGCTCTAATAAATGCCATTGCTGGCTCCAAACTTAAAGTCGGTAACTGGCCCGGTGTTACAGTTGAAAAGAAGGAGGCTGAATTTGAGTATAACGGTGAGAGATTCAGCTTGTAGACCTGCCTGGCACCTACTCTTTAAGTCCCTATACTATAGAGGAGCGCATAGCGAGGGATTTTATACTGAACGAGAACCCTGATTGCATTGTCAATGTTGTGGACTCGACAAACCTTGAAAGGAATTTGTATCTCACATTGCTTTTGATGGAGATGGAAAAACCTATGGTTATTGCCTTGAATATGTTTGATGAGTTTGAAAAGTCAGGCTACAAGATAGATTTGGATAAGTTTAGGAAATACCTGGGTGTGGATGTTGTTCCTACTGTCGCAACAAAGGATAAGGGGCTTAAAGAACTTATAGATAAAGCTATTAAGGTTGCGAAGTCGAAAAAACAATACAGAAAAATGGAATACAGGCTTTTGTTTGACAAATTCATAGAAAATGAGATAGATGGGCTCGTTGAAAAATTGAAAAAGGAAGAACTACCGAATAAGTATCCACTGAGGTGGTTGGCAATAAAGCTTATAGAGAAAGACGAATATGTAATTCAAATTTTAAAAAAGGAGATTGGAAAGGACATTTCTCCTTTGGCAAAAGAGCATATCATGGCGATTGAAGAAAGGTTTGACGATGACACGGAAACGATCCTTACAGAGGCAAGATACGGCATAATAAACGGTATCTTAAAAGACGTGTTAAAAAAACCCAAAAATTACAACATACCCTTTACGGAAAAATTGGATAAGATTGTGACGAACAAATACCTCGGCTTACCGATATTTTTTGCTTTAATGTACATAGTATTTAAGCTCACATTTGACGGCAGCGGGCCTTTTATAGATTGGGTGGATGGTTTCATCAACGGATACATAGGCAAGTATGTGGGCTTGGCTTTTAGTAGTGCACCTCATTGGATTAAATCTTTAGTAATTGATGGTATTATCGGTGGCGTCGGATTGGTTTTATCTTTTGTTCCTTTAATGATGTTTATATATTTCTTCTTGGCCTTATTAGAGGAAAGCGGCTATATGTCGAGGGCTGCGTTTGTTCTTGATAAGATTATGCACAGCATCGGTCTAAATGGAAAATCATTTATTCCCATGATATTGGGATTTGGGTGTAACGTGCCGGCAATATATGCAACAAGGGCACTTGAGAATGAAAAAGACAGGAAATTGACGGCTGTGCTTGTACCTTTTATGTCCTGTGGAGCAAGACTGCCCATTTATGCGCTTTTTACAAGTGTTTTCTTTGTTAAATATCAGGCTTCCATTGTTTTGCTTATGTATGTTTTGGGGATAATCGTAGCAATCGGTGTGGGATTGTTGCTAAAGAACACTAAACCATTTGAGACAGCTAAAAGTCCTTTGCTTTTGGAACTTCCACCGTATAGAATTCCATCGGCTAAAATGCTTTTTAGTTCAACATGGATTAGGACCAGATCTTTTTTAAAGAAGGCAGGGAGCATTATTCTTTTAGCTATGGTTGTTTTGTGGGCTGTGATAAATCTACCCTCGGGTTCAAGTCCCGATAATTCTTATCTGGCCAAAGCGGCTAAAACTGTGGCGCCCATTTTTGCTCCAACGGGTTTTGACAGGTGGCAGACCGTTGCAAGTATTTTGCCAGGTGTTATAGCAAAGGAGTCAGTGGTTGGGGCTTTGGGTCAAACCCTTGGGGTGGAGGAGAAATCGGAGAAAGAAAAGGCAAGTTTTATTGAGGATTCGAGGGAACAGATATTAGGACTTACTCGGGCAGTTATAGATTCATTCAAAAACATGTTTGGCAGCCTGACACCGGGCGTTTTTGAGATAGAATCTATTAGCAACTCAACCTTTTCACAAAAGATAAAATCTGTTTTTACTCCTCTTTCGGCGTTTTCTTATATGGTTTTCATGCTTTTATTTATTCCATGCATTGTTACGCTTGCGGCTATAAAACAGGAATTCGGCTGGGGTTTGATGTTTTTCGAAATAGGCCTGTTAACAGTCATACCGTACATTGTATCCACTGTTATTTATCAAGGCGGAAGGTTGTTAGGTTTTCATTAGTTTATAAAGTAGGAGGTGTAAAGTGCTGTTAAGTTGTGACAAAAAGGCTAAGAGGAGGGTTGATATGAAACGCTGTGCTTTAGTTTTTGCCTTTGTGTTATCCTTAGGGATCATATTTCCCAATGTTTCTCATGCTACATCTGAAAACATTGGCAACATAAACTCACAGATAGAGAAACTAAAGGAACAGATAAACCTTTTGCAGAAAGAGGTCTCACAGCTTCAGCATAAGCTATCTTTGATGAAGCAGCAAAGCGCAAAAAACAAATCAAAAGAAGTGAAAGAAAATTTGAGCACTTTAAACAAAATCTCTTCTTTTATTAAGGAGAATCATATAGGTATAGGAGTGAGTTCTGGCTATTTCTATGCAAACAACACGGGAGAGAGCAATAAGGATAAGTTTATGATAACGAACTTCTTGTTAACGTGGGATTTTACTCCTTCAGAGATACCTTTTAGCTTTAGTACAGGTATTGGGGGCACAGCCACTCCATCACTACTCGATAACCCGTATGATTCGGATGCGGAGCCTGATATAGACATAGAATATGCGGATTTTACTTTGAGCCCTGAAAAAGATTCTCCATTGTCTTTAGAGGTGGGTTTATTGCAACCTAACGCCGGATATGAGGATACATACACATTTAACAACAAGAACATTACCGTTGGTGTATTGGCCTCCCAACAACCTTACAACGCATACGGTGCAAGGCTTAACTATTCCTTTAGCGATAGCCTGAATATCTATGCAGGGTATTATAAAGACAGAAAGGATTCAGATGAATATGTGGTTGACTATGATGGAAAGGAATTTAAGGGTGAAAATGCTTGGGAGGCGGGAATAAGCGGAAATCTCTTCAATGTTGACTATACCCTTTATTACTATCAATTGAATAATTTTAGGAAACTGTTGGGGATAACGCTGGATAAGACGTTTGATAATCTGTATGCAGCCTTAGATGTAGATTATTGGAACTGGGATAAGAGACTTAGCGATTACTACGGTAGTAAGAGTTCCATAGGTGGTGCTTTGTATATATCGCCTACCTTTGGAAAGTTTGAGTTTCCTTTGAGGCTTGAGTATATCCATCAGGGGAAAAGCAAGATATACATAGATAACACGGACACGGATAATATATTTGCTGTAACGCTTACGCCAACGTATCATTTAACAAAGAATGCATACATAAGAGCTGAAGGTTCATATATACATGCCAAAGATGGCTTCTCAAATAATAGTGGGAATATCAAGGATAATAGATATTATTTGTCCAGTGAGGTGGGACTGGTTTTTTAAGAAGCTAAAGCGTGGAGCAGGGCTTTAGTCTGGCCCTGTTCCTTTTTGTTTTATCCGTTTACCACGTGCTACCTGCTCAATCTATTGTAATTTTTAAGTGAAGGATTATAATTTTCAACATTGGTTTAGTTGGAGCAAAATGTTTGTTTCGTTTTTGAAGGTGGATAATGACAAGGGTGAATTTTTGGCTTAGACGATTGATGAAAGAGTGGGTCTTCCTCTTTTCAACTTTGGGTGTAATTGTTACTTCAATATACTTAAAAAGGCTTCCAAGATACGAGCAATCGGATTTTAAAATACTGTTGTTGATTTTTTCATTTTTGGTTGTGCTGAAAGGTATAGAAGAGTCACATTTACTTGAGTTTATAGCTTTAAAGTTCGGTAAAGGACGATTTGTTGGTTTAAAGTTGGTCGTCCTTGTTGGTGCTTTGTCCATGTTCTTGACAAACGACATATCACTTTTGATTGTTGTTCCTTTGACACTTGCTATGGATATTGAGCACAAAGATATAGTTGTTATCATGGAAGCAATATCGGCAAATGCCTTTAGCTCCCTTATGCCCAGCGGCAATCCTCAAAATATGTTTATCTATTGGTTCTACAACTTGAATTTCCTGCAGTTTGTAAAGGTCATCTATCCCTTTACACTGATTTCTGCTTTTATTATTTTCGTGATATCAATTTTTATTAGCTCTGCAAGAGACATTGAGAAAGTTGAGAAATTAAATGTAGGTAAGGGCGCATATATTTATGTTGTTCTACTTTTTATTATGATCTTCGTCGTTTTAAAGGTTCTACCATTCTGGGTGTCGTTTATTGTTATTCTCTATGCGGCATTATTTGAAAGGAGGTTGCTTTTAGTTGATTATTTTTTGCTCGGCATATTTTTTATGTTCTTTGGGTTTACGGATAACCTGCAAAGGCTCATACACATAACAACGATACACAGTGGTTCTGTTTTTATTTTCTCAGCTATTTTGAGCCAATTTATGAGCAATGTTCCTGCAACGCTGTTTTTAGCGGATTTCACTAAGGCATGGGAAGAACTTTTGTGGGGCGTGAGTGTTGGAGGATACGGTAATCTTATCGGTTCGCTCGCCAATTTAATAGCATATCGCATCTATGTTACCCGCTATCCTGAAAAACAGAGCCTCTTCTCGATTAAATTCCTGGGTATTGGCTACTTTTTCTTCTTTTCTTTATTTTTTGTTTATCTATTTTTCTTTAAAGGTTAGAGAAGAACTTTATTGCATCTAAGTATGCATTCAACTCGTCTTCTTCAGGCTTTTCTTTTGACTGATAATCTATTTTTTTGAAGTATAACCCTATCTTTTTATGAACAACGTCTAATTTATGGAGTGCCTTTTTTAAGATTTTTTGTGCAGTTTCTTTTTTGTCCAAATTTTCTATAATTAAAAGCGTGTGCTTTTTGCAGAGCAGTGAGCGGGAGTTTAGATAATCTTCAATAAGTTCCTTTGATTTGACGAATGTTTCAATTGCATGTTCCTCAATGCGCCTTTCCTCAATGCAAAACCGACAATTTTTTTCTATCTCCTTAGCTTTCCTTTTTGGACTCCTTGTTTTCATTAGCTCCTTTAATTCTTTTTCTTCCATCTCTATTAACAGCTCAAAGGTGTTGTTGAGCTTGTCTTTTAGGTTCAAAATTTGCTTTTTGTGCCTTGAGCAGATGCAGGAGTGTTCAAACAGGGATTTGATGCTTGAATATTCGTGGTAGCCTTCACGCTCAAACCAGAATAAAAAATCGTGCATCTGTTCTTCTATTGTGTAGCAGATAGGACATGCAGATCTGTTGAAGCCCTCTTTTAAAGTAAAGTCAATCATGCTTCAATAATAACCATTTATCTTCGTTATTCAAAGGATTTTATTCTTGACTGCATCCACTTCAATTGGTAAAAGTTGTCAGCACTCCGAGCTAAAAGGCCTAAGGCTGTATGCTATGGCCTTTTAGCCGATAGGGTATGGATGGAAACGTCCATGCCTCCCGTGTTTGGAAAGGAGGTTGATTTAGTGAGTTTTGTTCCTTTCTTTGGACTGAAATCCTTTAATTTATAATTCTGTTGGAGGTTATCATGGGAATATTGGAAAATGCCCTTTTTAAGTTTAAGAACATCGTAGAAAATCATGGTTTACTTAACAAAGAGATAACAGTAAAAATGAGACCTTTGAAGCCTGAAGAGGCAATAGGTAAGCCCTTGAGGGATGATTTTCCCCTCCTTAAAGGGAAGGAGGTGCTTGTTGAGGCAAGGTTTTTGGATGCCAAGGGACAGGCTTTTACGGATGAGCCGAGCGACTTTGAGGGCTATATTAAGGATGTTCTGGATTTGAAACTGGATACAAACAGAAATAGGGCAATTGTTGTTGCAACAATCAACGCCGTTTTAAGACACCTTGAGATGGTTATGAATACCGTTCACTGCAAAAACCAAGAGCCTACCGAGTGTGGAAACGAGATGGCCGAAAGGTTTTTTAAGCGATGGGGCGAGGATATGACGGTTGGTCTTGTGGGGCTTCAGCCTGCCATTGCCTCGGCTTTGATCAAACAGTTCGGCCCCAATAACGTACAGATTGCTGATCTGGACGAGGATAATATAGGTAAAAACTTTGAGGGCGTTGAGGTGTTGGATGGCAGAAATTACTCTTGGCAGGTGGTTGCGAATAACTTTCTTGCCTTAATCACAGGTTCAAGTGTGGTAAACGGTACAATAGACGAACTTGTGGAAGTTTCAAGAATGGACAATAAGAACCGCATAGTTATTTTCTATGGAACCACAATTGCGGGCGTTGCCTATCTTGAGAATTTAAATAGGCTGTGCTTTAGATCCCACAGTGATTGAGGCTGTTTTAAAGAAGGACTTTGGTAATTTTTCCATAGATGTTGAAATACAATTTAGATCTTTGAGAAATGTACTGTTCGGTGTTTCAGGGAGCGGAAAGTCTTCTATTTTAAAAATGATAGCGGGTTTCTATGAACCGGATTATGGCAGGGTTGTGGTGAACGGTAGGGTTTTGCTTGATACAGAAAGAGGTGTTAATATCCCAATCTACAAAAGGAATGTAGGCTATATACCGCAGGAGTATACGCTTTTTCCACACATGGATATTGAAGCAAACCTTCTCTACGGTGTTAAAGCTAAAGGTCTGAAATTTGATAAAGATAAGTTTGATTTTTTGGTTGAATTGACGGGACTTAAAAATCTTTTGAAAGCCCATCCATACCAACTATCCGGAGGTCAAAGGCAAAGGGTTTCTTTGGTTCGAGCACTACTGGTTGAACCAGATATTCTGCTTTTGGACGAACCGTTTAGCGCACTTGATAGGCCGATTAGGGATGGGCTTAAGGAATTGCTCGTAGAATTATTGGAAAGCTTTAAAGTGTCTGCAATTTTTGTAACCCACGACCTTGAGGAGGCGTATGAATTTTCAGAAGAGATTGCAATTTTGGAGAATGGGAGAATAGTTCAAACTGGGGAAAAGGGAGAGGTTTTTAGTGAACCAAAAAGCAGGTCTATAGCAGAACTTTTGGGTTTTAAGAACATTTTTGAGATAGATGAATTGAAGAACGGTGAAATTGTTGTAAAGGGTTTTTCCTTTAAAGTCGAACGTTTAAAGAATAATTGCAGGTTCGCATTTATCAGGCCTGAGGATGTGTTTTTGCTGAGAATGGATAGAGACATATCGGATAAGGAGAACGTCCTCTTTGGTAGGGTTTTGAGGGTTTTTGAGAAGCCTTCTGGCATGTTGCTTAAGATCAAGTCCAAAGAATTGGTTGTTTACAGCAAAGTTACGCGTCATGTTGTAGACAAAATGGGTATCAGCGAAGGAATGAGGGTTGCTGTGTCTTTGAAAAGGGACGCAATTGTGTGTGGAGATGGGACATGAAGTTAACCAAGGTCTCTTTTTTTCCAACTATTTTGCTTGTTACTTTTGTTCTGTTTGTCATAATTTGGGGATTTTTGGGTATATCACTGAGCGATTTTAAAAGACTTTTTTTAGATGGTGAGTTTCTGTCTGCCGTTATTTTTGGCCTTGAAACGTCCTTTGTCTCTGTTGCCTTGTCATCTTTGTTTGGTATACCGGCGGGCTTTTTGCTTGCAAGGAGTGAGAAATTTTTGGTTAAAGTCATAGATGTTGTTTTCGATGTCCCCATAATCATACCACCGTTGATTGTCGGTGTTTTATTGTTAAATGTTTTCAACAACAGCTTTATTTTAGAATTTTATTCGTTTGTTTTTACGTTCTGGGGTGCTACTATAGCCCAGTTTTTCATTGCCTTTCCATTCACAGTTAAAGCATCCAAATCTGCGTTTGAACTGGTACCGCCAATTTATGAAAGGATTGCCATGACGCTTGGAGCAAATTACTATAAGTCCTTCTTCGATACAACGTTTAAGCTTGCAAAGAGTGGCATTCTAACGGGGCTTGTTTTAAGCTGGCTGAGGAGTCTTGGAGAATTCGGAGCAACGCTCATTGTTGGCGGTGGTATAGCCTATAAAACTGAGAACATCCCAATAAATATCTATTTAAAGATCATGGAGGGCAACTTTAGGGAAGGTTTAGCTGCAAGCCTGTTTGTCGTTTTGGTTGCATTTGTTAGTGTTTTGTTTATCAAGTTGATTTTGACCAAAAACAAAGTTAGGTTATGACCTTCTCAAATCTTTCCATATCCTCTTTTGTTCCAACGCAGATGAGCGTTGAGCCGACCTCTATAATGTCGTCAGCTTTGGGGTTAAAGATGGTTTTCTTATCCTTTGAAATTATGGCAATGATGATTATGTTGTATTCGCTCCTGATGTCCGTTTCCTTGATCTTTTTACCCGCGTATTTGCAATCCTTTGTGATGTAGAATTCGCCCATCTCTATTGTTCTGTCTGACTGCATAACAATTGAAACAAACTCTGCTGTTCTCGGTGATATGAGCATTCTCGATATGTCGTATCCGCTTGATTGATAGGGCGATATTGTCTTTGCACCCAATTTTATGAACTTTTTCACAGAATCCTCAGAATTTGCGCGTGCCACAGCCAAGATGTTCTTGTTCTCGTCCTTTGCCGTAATCAATGCGTATAGGTTATCTGCGTCTGAGTCCATTACTAAGGCTATTCCTTGTGCTTCCTTGATGTTTGCCTTTTTTAAGATCTCTTCGTCTGTTGCGCTGCCGATTATGGTTAAATAGCCCTCATTCATGGCTTCATGTGCAGCGTCGGGGTTTTCTTCAATGACAACGAATGGTTTGTTAAAGCGCTTCATTTCCTTTGCAACGACTTTTCCCACCCTTCCGTAGCCACAGATTATAAAGTGGTTTGAGAGTTGCCTTATCTTTTTCTCCATAACTTCCTCCATGCTCAGTTTCATTTTTAAAATCCTATCGGTAAATGCACTTGAGACAATACCTGTTAAAAGGGCTATTCCAGAAATACCCATGATCATTAGAAGGGATGCAACAACCCTTCCTATTGTCGTCTTTGGGACAATATCGCCGTAGCCCACCGTTGTGAATGTTACTATGCTCCACCATATAGCATCAATTATCGTTTTTATCTTGGGATTTTTGCCCTCTTCAACGACAAAAAGAATAATAGATGATCCAATGATCATGAATGTGAAGATGATAAAGACCATTGTTATTTCGAAGCGTTTCTCCTTTAGACCCTCTATGACTTCGCGTGCACTTTTACTGAACCGTGCACCCTTAAATACCCGAGCAACGGGAACTATTACCCTATAGGGGTAAGGCAACCATCCGTAAGGTATTATGCTTATGACGTCTATAAACGTGTTTACGCAAAATATATACCTGAGTATCGACTGTTTGGTTTCTGCTCTTTCTTCAAAGAACATGATAGTTCTCAAAAAGAAGTCGAACATAAGGAAGAAGATGGATATGCCCTCTAACACTTTGTATATGTTTGGAGGACCCAAGTTTATCGGTATTGCGTTGTCGTAGCCTACAATTGCAAGCAGAGAGAGTGCGCATATAAATTGCATGAAGAACCTGTAGTATGTTGCTGTGTGTGTTTTGCCGTAGAATGTTTCCCTTATATCTATTTTTTCCGTGATCTGCTCCCTTAGTTTCATGATTAGCATTATACAAAATGAGCTTTTTGTTTGAAAGTTTTAGACAAAAGTCTATAATCTTGTTCCAAATGAAAGTTCATGCTGAGTGCTATCAGTGTTTTATTGGGCAGGCCATAAGATCGGCAAGGCTACACAAGAGCAACAGATACGATCTTTTAAAACCCGTGCAAAGCGTGGTTAAGGTTTTACAGGACATTGATGTTGAAGTGCCACCGCCTCTGATAAGCGAGGATGTCTACGGAACCATTAGAAAAACATTGGGTATTGATGACCCGTATAAACAGATAAAAAAGAAGTACAACGACATTGCTTTGAGTTATCAGGAGTTCATGGAAAAGGAAGTATTCAATTCGGATAACCCTCTGCTTTTTGCCATTAGACTTGCTTTGGCTGGTAACATAATTGACTTTGGCTCTCAGGTTGGCAAGTTTGATCTTGAATCGACTATTGAGAATACAATACATAACCCATTGGATTTGACCGATTTTGATCGTTTTGTTGTTGAGTTGGAAAAGGCTAAGAATGTGGTTCTGCTTTTGGATAATGCGGGCGAGATTGTGTTCGATAAGATACTCATAAAGACAATAAAAAGACTGTATCCAAATGTAAACGTATCCGTAATTGTCAGGGGGGGGCCGATAATAAACGATGTTACAGTTGAGGATGCTAAATACGTTGGCCTCGATAGGGTGGCAAATGTTGTGGATTCAGGTCAGGTCATACCGGGCTTTTGGCCTGAAACCGCCTCATCTTTAGCAAAAGAGGTGTTCAACAGTGCCGATGTTGTGATTTCTAAGGGTCAGGGCAATTTTGAGACACTGAGCGAGATTGATGATCAAAGGGTGTACTTTCTTTTCCTTGTTAAATGCAACGTTGTTGCGCGTTATTTGGGTATGAAGAAGTTCTCAAAGATCTTTATCAAGAACGATAAAAGATGGGAAAAACAGCAGGCGTAGATGAGGCGGGCAGGGGGCCTTGGGCTGGTCCTGTTGTTGCCGCCTGTGTTATCCTAAAAAAAGACATCCCTGTCTTGGGTGAAATCAAAGATTCAAAGCAGTTAACACCTAAGAAACGAGAGGAGCTGTATGAGATCATAAAGAGCAATTCCATCTACGGAATAGGTGTTGCCTCAAGTAGAGAGATAGATAAATTTGGCATAGTTAAGGCTACAGAGCTTGCTATAAAGCGCTCAATAGAGCACATGCCAGAAAAACCTACGTTTTTGCTAATCGATGGCAGGGATAAATTTGATTTGCCTATTAAGTACAATTTGATAATTCACGGCGATCAGAAGGTTAAGTTGATTTCTGCTGCAAGTATCTTGGCGAAGGTTTGGCGTGATAGATACATGCAACTTGTGGCCGATATTTATCCGCAGTACGGTTTTGAAAGACATAAAGGTTACGGGACAAGGGAACATTTAGAGGCTTTAAAGAAGTTTGGACCATGCGAGATACACAGGTTCAGTTTTAAGCCCATAAAAGAAATCCAAGAAAAAAGATCGAAGAAGCCAAAGCTTTTGCTTCATGCCTGTTGTGCACCTTGTGCCACAAGTGTGATTGAGAGGCTAAAGGAGAAATACGACGTTGAGTTATTTTTCTACAATCCCAACATACACCCAAAAAGGGAATATGCGATAAGGTTGGACGAGATTAAGCGTTTGTGCAATTACCATAAAATCAATTTAGCAATCGGTGATTACGACGTTGATAGATGGTTTAGAATGACGAAAGTTTTTAAGTCAGAGCCCGAGGGCGGAAAGAGGTGTACGGTTTGTTATGCCATGCGCATGTTTGAAACGGCGAAGTTAGCAAAGGAGAAAGGGTTCGACTATTTTACCACGACGTTGTCTGTAAGCCCATTAAAAGACTATAGAAGGATTAAGAGAATAGGTGAGCAACTGTCTTTGAAATTCGGTGTTAAATTTGAGGATACGGATTTTAAGAAGAAGGATGGGTTTAAGCGGTCGGTTGAGTTATCTAAGGAGTTTGGTTTTTACAGGCAGGATTACTGCGGCTGTGTTTATTCTAACCTTGAGA
>WFQR01000037.1 GCA_015486955.1 Hippea sp.
CGGGAGGCGTAAATGTTTCCATTTACACCCTATCGGCCTATAAACCATGGCATTCAGCTTTAGGTTTATAGGCTCGGAGCCCTTATTGTTTTATAGTTTAAAAAACTGAATCTTATGTGTCAAGAATTAAAGTTGCGGAGAGTTTCCATTATGTCGTTTGCAATTTTAGACGGTGACAGAGAATATTTATTCCTCAAGATTTCTTGGCTGCCATGCTCAATAAACATATCCGGAAGGGCAAAGATCTTTGCGGGCACTTTGATGCCCTTATCATTCAAGTAACTCAGAACACCCTCTCCAAAACCGCCAAATTTAACATTTTCTTCAATCGTTATAACAAGGTCGTAATTTGACAATTCATTTAGCATGTCCTCATCCATTGGCTTCACAAACAAGCAGTCAACAACGGTAGAGTTTATGGAATTTTTCTCTAAAATATCCGAAACCCCGAGGGCTACAGAAACCATATTGCCTATAGCCAAGATAGCAACCTTGTCTTCCTTAGACTGCTTCAACACCTGCCACTTTCCAACCCTAATTTCCTCTGGGTAAGGCAGATTAAACGTGTCAGGACATGAACCCCTCGGGTATCTGATTGCCATAGGATGATCTTTGTAATTAACGGCGAAATCTAACAACATCTCCAATTCTTTAGCATCTCTCGGCGCTGTTATAACCATATTTGGCACAGGTCTCAAGTAGGATATATCAAACACACCCTGATGTGTTTCACCATCATCACCAACAATACCTGCCCTATCAATGGCAAAAACTACAGGCAAATTTTGTAGTGCAATGTCATGTATGATCTGGTCATAAGCCCTTTGCAAGAACGTTGAATATATAGCAACAATGGGTTTAAAACCTTTTACAGCCAAACCACCAGCCATTGTAACAGCGTGTTGTTCTGCTATTCCCACATCAAACACCCTATCGGGGAACTCTTCCTTTGCCCTTTGCAAGCCAGTTCCTATCAACATAGCCGCAGTAATAGCGACAACCTTCTCATTCTCTTTCATAATTTCCAAAACTCTATCACCAAAAACAGAGGAACAGCTTGGTTTGGCCGCTGATTTAATTGGCTTTCCTGTCTCTACATCAAACTTACCAATACCATGAAATAGAGACGGATTATTTTCTGCGGGCTTATACCCCTTACCCTTCTTTGTTACAACATGGACAACAATAGGACCCTTAAGATTTTTAACATTTTTGAACACATCTATAAGATCCTGAAGTCTGTGGCCATCCAATGGACCAAAATACTTAAATCCCAGTTCTTCAAACAGTAATCCAGGTGAGAAGAACTTTATGGACTCTTCAATCTTTCTTGCAAGCTTTAAAGTAGGTTGCTCAGGCAAAGGCAAGCTGTGAATGAGCTTCTCGATTTCATCACGCAGTTTGTTGTAAACAGGACCACTCATTTTCTTTGAAAGATAGGCAGAGATTGAGCCAAGGGATGGCGATATGGACATGTTGTTGTCGTTCACAACAACAATCAGATCTGTATCCACGTACCCTGCATTATCTAAACCCTCATAGGCTATGCCGCAAGATAAAGAACCATCACCAATAATAGCCACAACCTTTTCATTGCCCTTTTCCAAATCCCTTGCAAGTGCCATACCCAAGGCAGCTGAAATTGATGTGCCTGCGTGTCCCACATTAAACGTATCGTAAATGCTTTCCTCTCTTTTTGGAAAACCACTTATGCCGCCATACTGCCTCAATGTATTAAATCTATCACGTCTTCCCGTTATAATCTTATGTGCATAGGTTTGATGGCCAACGTCCCAAACAAGCTTATCCTTTGGGGTGTTAAATACGTAGTGAAGGGCTAATGTAAGCTCAACAGCACCCAAAGAGGAGGCCAAATGGCCCCCTGTTTTAGAAACAGTTTTTATTATAAATTCACGAATTTCTTCTACTAAAGACTCAAGCTCCTTTAAAGAGAGACCCCTTAAATCCTTCGGATCGTTAATCTCCTCAAGCAAACTTTAATTACCCCTTTTTGAGATATTTCCGAGCTAATTTCGCAGCTTCGCTATTTGGATACTGCTTTAAGACCTTTTGCAATAGGTAGTTTCCATCAATCTTATCGCCCATCTTTATAAACGCCAATCCCTCTTTGTATGTTGCCATAGGAACCTTATCGCTCTTTTGATACGTGTTAACTAAGTAATCATAGTTGATTATGGCCTTATCATATTCACCCTTAGCATAGTAAGACTCGGCGAGGTAGAATATGGAATCTGGTATAAACTTGGAAGTTTTATATTTGTTCTTGAATTCTTTAAACGCAAGAATAGCATCATCGTACTTTTTGGCCTTAAAAAGATCCAAAGCTTTGTTAAAAGCGACCTCATCTTCAGGGACAGGTGGTTTAGGCTTTTTGGGTTGGGTTGTTGAAATCTGCGTTGGTGATGGCTGTGTAATAGTCTTGTTAGAAGTTGTTTGATTACCAATTTTAACATTCGGTTGTTCAGCTACTACAGGTGGTTTACTGCTTGGATTGCTTGGTGGAATGGGCGGCGGAACAGAAGCATTCCTCAAAAGGATTTCATTAATTTGATTCTGTATTGCGTCCAACCTATGTCTTATATCGTCTAATTCTCCCTTTATCTCACCATATTTAACCAAAAGATCGTCTACCTTTAAATACAATTGGGCCTGCTGCTGCTGTAAAAGCTTTAGTTGTTGTTGATTTTGAATGACTTTTGTCTCCAAAGCATACGGATTCTCTTGCGCCATAGAAACAACACTAAAAAAACCCAAAAAAAGAACAAAAAGCAAAGATGTCAGCCTTCTCATTTTTTATCCTTTCCTACTTAGATAGTATTACGAAGTGATCCCTTCTGTTTTTGGCCCATGCATATTCGTTGTGTCCAGGATCCAATGGTCTGCTCTTGCCGTAGGAAATTATTGAAATTCTATTCGGATTTATACCCTTAGATACGAGGTATTGTTTTGCAGCCATTGCCCTCTTCCATCCAAGAACCAAGTTATACTCAACAGTTCCCCTCTCGTCACAATTTCCTTCTATCCTAATCTTTATATTTGGATGTTTCTTCATGTATTGAGCAATCCTATCAAGAACAGCAGGCACATTCTGCTTAATTCCCCACTTGTCTATGTAGGTCAAGTTGTATTTATCAAAGTTGAAATGAATATCCTGGAATATGGACTTTAACTGCTGCTGGCTGATAGAAGCGGTTTGAGCATTACTCGTTACGGGCTTTTCTACCTTTACCTGCTTCGGCGCTGTTTTCACATTATTTTTGTGCATACACATACATCCGCTTGTTATAAATGCCGTTGCAACGATGGCAGAAACAATAGCTCCTGTTTTCTTAATCATTTTCTCACCTCCAAATTATTTTATTATTACGAAGTGATCCCTTCTGTTTTTGGCCCATGCGTATTCGTTGTGTGCAGGATCCAATGGTCTGCTCTTGCCGTAAGATATAATCTCAATTCTGCCTGGATCGATACCTTCAGACACAAGGTAGTTTTTCGCCGCCATTGCCCTCTTTTCGCCTAAAGCCAAATTGTACTCTATTGTTCCCCTTTCATCACAGTTTCCCTCTATCCTTATCCTAACATTTGGATGTTCCTTTAAAAATGCTGCAATCCTATCCAAAATCTTCGTTGGTTCTTCGTTTATGCCGTATTCATCTATTGGTTGCAACTTGTAGCTGTTGAATTTAAAATGGATGTCTGTAGCTATCTTTGAAAATGCCTTTTTAATCTCAGCCACACTCATGTTGGTTTGATTGATGGTATTAACCTTTGGGTATTTAAGCGTTGACGATGATGGTTGAGGATTGGAAACGGACTCTGTATTCGCACCTGTGTTTGGTCCTCCAACCGATGCGTATTTCATCGAAGAGCAACTCCAAACAAATAAACCTATAATCAACACTATAACCAACGATACAAGCCTCTTCATTGCCCTCCCCTTCTTTACTGTAATTTAGAACTTACACATAGCCCATTATATATTAACTTTGTTTCCATTGCAATAGAGACATGGCCGTTGACCGTATTGACTATGTATATTACATTTTTATCACCTATTCTCCCCGTTAAAGCCACATACCTTGAATCATACGACCAACTCGGTGAATCGAGGCTTAAACCCTCCATAATAGCCTTATCGTCGGAGCCATCGATATTCATTAATTTTAAATAGGATACCCCATTCTGCAAGGATATATAAGCTATTTTTTTGCCGTCTGGTGATACAGCTGGCGATGAGTTGTACTTGCCGTTGAATGTTAACCTTTGGGCTTCAGACATGGCGCTTAAGTCCTTTATGTAAATTTGCGGATTTCCCTCTCTGTTTGACACAAACACCATTTTTGAATAATCGGGTGTAAATGAGGGTGAAACATTGATATAAGGGTTGTTCGTTAATTGTCTTAAAACCCTACCCCTTTCGTTTATAACGTAAATATTCGTGCTACCGTACCTATTAAAAGATATCGCAAAGTTATTCATGTATCGAACAGCCGCTATACTCAAATTAGATGCACTAAACAGCTTAACGAGCCTTCCACTAAACACATTAAACAAAAACACCACAGGTTTACCGTACCTATAAGAAAGGAACGTAATCGTATCCGAACTCACCCATTTGGGAAGTA
>WFQR01000038.1 GCA_015486955.1 Hippea sp.
CTAAGTGAACCAAACAGGAAAAGGGGTGACACAAAAAAGTTGACATTGCCCTCCTTTCGTTTTTTTAATGATTCAATAATATACCATTCTTCCATCACAAAACGTTTTAAATCTAAATTCCTGTCAAAAGGTATACGATTTTTAATGTTATCATATAACTTTTTAAAATTACAAAAAAAGAAATCGGTTTTCTTTTTATTTTTATTTATTATGTTAATATAGTTTTGGTTTTCTTTTTATTTTTATTTATTATGTTAATATAGTTTTCTGTTAAATTCCAATAACCGACTATATAATAACCAAATAATTCTTTTATCTGCTCTATTTTTTGATTTTGATCTTCTTCTATATCCATAAATAAAATGCCTAAAGTCTCAAAAAAATTTAAAAGACTATCAATACTATGATACCAATATAAATTATTTTTGAAGATGTTCTCTTTATCCTCTTTAGTTTTAATATCCTGAAAAGGAATCCTTGCTACTACTGAGCGATGAAATAACATATCTTCTGATTGAAAAATTTTATACATCTCAAATAACAAATTAGTATAATGCAAACTTTGCGCTTCCTTTATTTGTCTAACAATTCCTTTATACCCTAGAATTCCCAAAACAAATGCTGTTAACCACGATAATATGTCAATAAACCTTGCTTCAATGTTAAAATAAAACATTTTTGCCTCTTGGCGATAAAGCTCACTGGAGAGTATGGAGAAAACGAAACCCCTCTCAGATGCAATACCTTGTTAGACCTTAATTTTTCCACCCACCACATCGGCTTTACTTTTTCCTCAAGCTTAGATTGCAACTCAAATTTCTCAAAGTGAATTCTCTTTAACATCCCTTAGCTTTAAAGCACCAATCTATTTATATATATATTTATACCCTATAAACTATTATTTGTCAAGCTTTTAACTTTCTTTGTACCAGCTAGGTCCCAACATACTTACCAACTACAAAAAACTACTCTTAGAGCGTAGAACTATTACATAACAAAAGTTATTATACAAAAAAACACCCTCAATCCACCTTCAGCTTCGTCAACTTTGCTTCGAACACACCTATTACATGCCACATGCGGGCGAGGAGTGGTATCTGGGGTGGTTTCTTTGAGACCCAAACTAAAATATCTTTAACCTTGTTCTTTTTAATAACCTTACCGTCAGAATTGAGTTTAAAAAACCTCAACTCCACTTTTAAAGCCTCTGTTTTACCCTTATCCCTTCCTAAATCATCCAAATTGATTGTTTCATAAGTTAGAGGCTTAATCAAAACCTTATACATGTGCTTTGAAACAACAATATAGCGCACATAGGTCTTGCCAAGCTCATAGTTATGGGTTAAGAAAAATAGGTAAACACTCAACGGCGAATAGAGCCCGTTCTTTTGACATAGCTCATAGCTCTTTCTATCACCATTTTTCTCATAAATTACCTTTGCGTGCGTTGAATTATCAAATCTCACAAAAATAAACTTCTTTCTCTTTTTGGTCTCAGACCAGCTCTTGTAAAAGACATCTCTAAAGGTTTTTAAATTAACAGAGTCTAATATTTCAACATTAAGCCTATACAACAGCTTAATTATAGATACCGTCTTGCCTTTGAATAGAATGGTTAGATTATCGTTGTTAAAGGATGCCTTGAGAGTGCCCTTACCCACAACAAGGCCACTAAAGTCGAACTTATACTGGGCCTCAAAATCCTGCTTAATTATTTTGCCGTAAGAAAGCGTTGTACAAAATAAAACAAACAGGAATGTTATAACTAAACCCTTTAGCTTCATGCATGTATGTTATACAATGGCAAAGCTACATTCAATCAAAAAATCACATGCCGAGGTAGGCTTTTTTAATGTGTGGGTCTTCTAACAATCCTTTAGGATCTGTTTCCTTTATAATTCTGCCAAGTTCTAAAATGTAAATCCTATCTGCCACCTCAGATGCCTTGTGGGCGTTCTGTTCTGAAAGGAAAATCGTCAAGCCCTTTTTATGCAGATTATCGATAACTTCAAACACCTCATCCACAAGTTTGGGCATAAGACCCAGCGATATTTCATCCACCATCAGAATTTGAGGGTTTCCCATCAACGCCCTCGCAAGCGAAAGCATCTGCCGTTCACCGCCAGACAAAGTCCCCGCAAGTTGATTTTGCCTCTCCTCAAGCCTTGGGAATATTGAAAAGACAAATTTCAATCTATCGCTTATAAAAGCTTTATCTTTAAACCTATAAGCCCCAAGCATGAGATTTCCAAAAACAGTAATCTTTGGGAAAACTCTGGCACCCTCTGGAACATAGGAAATCCCCAAAGTTGCCCTTTTGTGCGTTGGATAATCGTTAATTCGCTCACCCTTAAAAAGAATATCCCCAGATTCAACCTCAACAAGTCCCACTATTGCCTTTAACAGGCTGCTTTTACCCGCTCCATTTGCACCAACAATGGAGACACACTCGCCTTCTTTAACTGTTAATGACAAAGAACGCAAAGCCTTGATTTTCCTATAGCTAACAGACAGATCCCTAACTTCAATGATACTTTCTGCCAAGGTAAGCCTCTATCACCTCTCTGTTATTGACAACTTCAGCGGGTGAGCCTTCCGCAATCTTCCTGCCATAGTTAATCACCATAA
>WFQR01000039.1 GCA_015486955.1 Hippea sp.
AGGGTAAGCTTGTACTTGTTGGTGATGGACCTTTTAGGGATAAGTTGAAGCAGATGGTAAAAGATTTTGATATTGAAGATAGGGTTGTTTTTCTTGGAGCCATTGAGGCCACACCTGAAGTTTACAGCATTTTTGATTTATGCGTTGTGCCTTCTCAAAAGGGTGGATTTGACAATGTTGTGGTTGAAGCGATGGCTTGTGGCATACCAACAGTGGCAACAAGGGCAACGGGTATTGGTGAACTGGCAGAAAGCGGCAGGGATTTGATAATAACCGGCATTGACGCCGAAAGTATTGCTGAAGGGATCATAAAAGCCGTTAAAGATTTGGATGGGCTTTCCAAAAATGGTAGGAAATTTGTTGTTGATGTACTATCTTCAGATAAAGTATCAAGGGCAATCGAGGAGTTGATGAATGTCTGAGTGTGTAAGCGTTATAATACCCACATACAACAGGGGAGAGTTGGTTTTAGAGGCCATCGAGAGCGCACTTAACCAAACCTACAAAGATGTGGAGGTAATCGTATCGGATGATGGGTCAACTGACGGGACTGATGAACTTGTTAAGAATACATTTGGGAACCGAGTTGTTTTGATTAAAGGGAACCATCGTGGGGTTTCTCATGCAAGAAACGAAGCCATAAAAATTGCAAGGGGAAAATATATCGCTTTCTTAGATGATGATGATGATTGGTGGGATAAGAGGTTTCTTGAGAAAACTGTTAGGAGACTTGAAAAGGGTGATGTTGTTGGTGTTTTCACGAATTACTACAAGGTTTACGAAAGTGGGGTGAGAGAGGTAGGTTACAAAGAAGGAAAGGTGCCCAAAATTGTAGGTTTGGATTGGATAGTTAGAGGTAGTTTTATCGATCCGAGCCCAGTGGTCGTGAAGAGAGAAGCAATAGTTGAAACTGGCCTATTCGATGAAAGTTTATCAGCTGCAGAGGATTGAGATATGTGGTTAAGGATGATGAGAAACGGGAACTTTGCGTATGTTGATGATTGTTTAGTTTATAAAAGAACATGTCTAAATTATAGAATTCCTTGGGAAAGATGGATGAATGATTGCAAGGTTATGTATAAAATCATAAGTGTATTGAGCAAGGAAGAGTTTAAAAAGTTGAATATGAACCTAAACTATTCGGCTTCTAAGGTTTACTCCTGTTGGGGGAGTTATCTGTTGCATACAGGCAATAGAGCAGAGGCCAGGAAATATCTATTAAAAGCCTTGAGAATGAAATTTAAACCCAAGATAGTCTTGAGGTATTTTGCAACTTATATGCCTTTAGGTTTTGCAAAGCTGTTTGATGGCATTTATTTGAGGGAATTGAGGGAACGTTCAAAAATGAAAAGATTAGGTTTGGAGGACAAGAGATGAAAGTTTTAAAGGAACTGAAGGTTGGGGATAAAGTTGTTAAAGTCATTCAGGGTGATATAACGGAGGAGGATACTGAGGCTATTGTAAATGCGGCAAATTCCCATCTAAAACACGGTGGTGGTGTGGCCGGCGCTATTGTTAGGAAGGGTGGCTATGAGATACAGGAGGAGAGTGACAAGATTGGCTATGTGCCTACTGGATCGGCAGCCATTACTGGCGCTGGAAGACTAAAGGCTAAATATGTGATACACGCCGTTGGTCCTGTTTGGGGCGAAGGAGATGAGGACAACAAACTTAAGAGTGCTGTTTTGAGTGCATTGAGATTGGCTGAGGAAAAGGGAATAAAAAGCGTGTCTTTGCCGGCTATAAGCTCTGGTATCTTTGGTTTTCCAAAAGAAAGGGCTGCTAATATCATATTCACAACAACGATGGAGTTTTTGAAGGGTGCAAAAAATGTAAAAGAGGTGCATTTTTGTAACATAGATGAGCTAACGGCGTCTCTCTTTAAAGAAGAGGCTGAAAAATGGGAGGCAAATAAATAGAAGCGTTTGTTCAATACACAATAAATGGTGTTATAACAGGTTTAATATACGCACTAATAGCGTTGGGCTTTAATCTTATCTACTCTACTACTCGCATTGTCAACTTTGCTCAAGGCGAATTTGTTATGTTAGGTGGAATGCTGCAGTTTTATTTCATGGGTATTCATGTTCCTTTAGTCGCGTCACTTTTTCTTGTCTCACTAATCGTTGGTCTTTTGGGCTATATTATTCACTATGTTTTCGTTAAAAATACAAAAAACCCAACCGAGCTATCTCTGATAATCCTCACCATAGGTCTTGCAATGGTTATAAGGGGTACTGCCATGCTGATTTTTGGCAAAAATGCCCATTCTGTTGGTCAGTTTTTGCCATTTGGGAGTGTAACGATTTTTGGTTTAACGTTTTCATCCCAGTATTTGGTTGTGTTGGCTGGCGCTCTGGTCCTTGCGGGTTTACTTTTCTATGTTCTAAACTTGACAAACTTTGGAAAAGTTATGCTTGCGGCCTCCCAGAACCCTTTGGCGTGTAGTATTTTTGGTATCGATGTTGAAAGTATAAAATCGGCCTCTTTTTTTCTGAGTGGTCTTTTAGGGGCAGTTGGTGGTTCAATCATAGCTCCAATAAGTTTTGCCAAGTATAACATGGGTTTAATAATGGGTTTGAAGGGTTTTTCTGCAAGTGTTGTGGGAGGTTTTGGAAATAATGTTGGCGCGATTGTAGGTGGGTTGATTATTGGAATATCTGAGTCTTTATCGGCGGGTTACATATCTTCGTCTTACAAAGACGCCGTTGCTTTTTTCATTATGATCCTCGTTTTGTTTATTAAACCTTCGGGTATTTTTGGCTCAAAGGATGTTGAAAGGGTTTAAATGAAAGAAAACACAGCCACTTACGTATTGATCGCTCTCTTTTTCCTTTCAGGCTTTATAATAAAAAACCCCTTTATCCTCAATATGATATCAATTGCTGCATTGACGGTTATTGTTGTTATGGGTTTAAATCTACTTTTGGG
>WFQR01000040.1 GCA_015486955.1 Hippea sp.
ACGGGTATTTTTTGAGTGAGAATAACGGTGATGTGGTTAAGATCTTTCCTATAGATAAGGACTTGAGGTATGCGATACCGTTTAGAAATGTGGATGAAACGTTGGGTATGTTAGAGAAAAGGGATGTTAATATAGTGTTCGATGATGGTGAAAAGTTTGGCTTATGGCCCGATACGTACGATTGGGTTTATAAAAAAGGATGGCTTGAGGAGTTTTTGGAAAAGCTGTTGGAGAGGGGTATAGAGACAAAGACGTTTGGCGAATTTTTGAGTGAGAATAAACCCAAAGGTTTGTGCTATTTGCCAAATTGCTCTTATATTGAGATGACTAAATGGGCTTTGAGATCTGAGGATGCTTTGGAGTATGACAGGCTCATAAACACTTTGGGCCATGATTACTTTGAAGATAAAGGAAGGCGCCTCATTAAGGGTACGACATGGAAAAATTTCTTCTTGAAGTACCATGAATCAAACTACATCCATAAAAGGATGCTTGAGTTATCCAAGAAATCTAAAAGCGATGCTCTTTTTAGGTTGCAATCAAACGACGTTTACTGGCATGGAATATTCGGTGGTTTGTACTTGGCGAACCTGCGCGATAATGCTTATAGGTACATTTGTGAGTGTGAAGATGAGCATGATAGGGTTGAGATCAAAGACATAGATTTGGACGGAACAGACGAGGTGAAGGTTGTAAAGGATGGGCTGCTTTACGTTTTTAAAGAGGGAAATTTGGTTGAATTCGATGATCTAAAAAGGCGGTTTAACTTTCAGAATACACTGATGAGAAGAAAGGAGCACTATCACTTTAAGTTAAATGCTAAAGAAAATAATGGAAAGGGCGTTAAGACGATCCATGAAAAGGGCTATACAATAGACGAAAGGATGAAGGATAGGTTGATTTTTGACACGTACCCAAAGTATTCGTTCATTGATCACTTGGAAAGCGATTTTACGCTTGAAGACTTTAAATATTCGAGGTTAAAAAGAGAGATTTTAAAGCTTAAAAGTGCTAATCCTCTTGTGTTTGAAGGTGATTGCTTGAGAAAGGAGTTCAGGTTTGAAAGTGGTTTAGAGTTTTTGGTTGAGGTTGAATTAAATAAAAAATACGCCATTGAGTTTAATCTGCACTTTGCGCACATTGACAAAGTTTTGTTTAACGATAAATTTTTCAAAGATGATTTGACTTTTGTCGGTAAAAGTTTAAGAATTATCGACGACTTTACAGAAAGGGAGCTTGTGATTGAAATGGAGAGTGTTTGTGATATGTGGCTTGTTCGGTTGGATACGGTCAATATAACGGAAAGCGGGTTTGAGATTATCAATCAGGGTGTGGGCATACTGTTTATGCCAAACAACAACAGAGAAATCAGGGGTTCTTTATGTCTGAAATAAGGTATGACATCATACACGACGAATACGTTATTATTGCGCCTGAGAGGTTGCACAGACCCATTGTTGTGGACTTTAGGCTGAAAGAGTCAGAAGTTTGTCCGTTTTGCCCGGGTAATGAGGAGTTGACGACGCGAGAGATTATGTCGGTTAGGGTTGACAATCAGTGGAAAACACGCGTTATACCGAACCTTTACAAGGCGGTTGCCATTGAAAAACCATTGGAAGCGATAAAAAGTGGCATGAACGAGGGTTTTAATGGGTTTGGAGTCCACGAAATAGTCATAGATACTCCGAAGCATGAAGAGGATCTGTCAAGGTTAACAGAGGAAGATATATTCTTTTGGCTTAAAGCCATACGTTTGAGGATAATGGATCTAAAAAACGACAAGAGGATTGTGTACCTTAACGTATTCAAAAATCATGGTCCACGTGCGGGTGCTACGCAGACCCATCCACATACGCAGATCATTGGACTTCCTGTGCTGAGTAAGTTTCAGGTTAATCAATTTAATAGATTTTTTGACTATTACAAAGAGCACGGAAGGAGATTGCTTGACGATGTTTCAAAAAGCTCAAAGCCATTGGTAGAAACGAAGAACTTCCGTGCATTTACACCCTACGCATCGGCGTTTCCCTTTGAGATTATCATCGCTTCTAACAGACACTCGCTGGAAGCACATTACGAAGACGAACTAAAGGAGCTTGCGGGTGTAATTAAATGTGTCTATAAGGCATATTTTAGAGTGGTCAAAAACATGCAGTTCAATCTGATTTTTTACATACCGCCTATTAATGAGAACTTCCAGAGTTTAGATTTCTTCTCAAAGATCCCTGAGTTCTTCAGGTTTTTCATTAGGCTTACACCGCGCATATACGGTTATGCGGGCTTCGAGTTCTCAAGCAGGATGCAGATAAACCCTGTAGCTCCTGAGGATGCTCACAACCTATTAA
>WFQR01000041.1 GCA_015486955.1 Hippea sp.
CATTTTCTTTCTTTAACGCCTGTCTTTCTATCTCAAGCTGTGCTATTTTTCTGTTTAGGTTATCTATCGGCTCTATTTCACTTTCAAGCTGTGTCTTTAAGCTTGCCGCTGCCTCATCCACTAAGTCTATAGCCTTGTCCGGTAAGAACCTATCTGTGATGTATCTGTGACTTAAAACGGCAGCTGCAACTAAAGCAGAATCCTTTATCTTAACACCGTGATGGACTTCGTATTTCTCTTTCAGACCCCTCAAGATCGATATTGTGTCCTCAACCGTTGGTTCTTTTACGTAAACGGGCTGAAATCTCCTTTGAAGAGCCGCATCCTTTTCGATGTACTTTCTGTACTCTTTCAGCGTCGTAGCACCGATACATCTCAATTCGCCGCGTGCAAGCATGGGCTTGAGCATATTGGATGCGTCCATTGCACCCTCAGCTGCGCCTGCTCCAACAACGGTGTGTAGCTCGTCGATAAACAGAATAATCCTGCCTTCAGATCTTTTAACCTCGTTTAGGACGGCTTTTAACCTTTCCTCAAATTCACCCCTAAACTTTGCACCGGCGATTAGAGAGCCCAAATCTAACTCGATGATACTTTTGTCCTTCAAGCTCTCTGGTACATCGCCTTTGGCAATCCTCTGTGCCAAGCCTTCCACAATGGCTGTCTTACCTACACCGGGTTCTCCAATTAATACCGGATTGTTCTTTGTTTTCCTTGAAAGGATCTGGATGGTTCTTCTTATTTCATCGTCTCTTCCAATAACGGGGTCTAATTTGCCGCTTCTTGCCAACTCTGTTAAATCCCTTCCGTATTTCTTCAGGGCCTCATACTTTTCCTCTGGATTTTGGTCTGTAACCCTTACGCCACCGCGTATGTCGACTAAGGCCTTTAAGAGTTCATCCTTTTTAATGTTGAAATGCCTAAAGACCTCTGCTGCATCGCAGTTCTCACTCATTGCGACAAAGAAGTGCTCGACACTGATGTATTCGTCCTCCATCTGTCGCATCAGCTCTTCTGCTTTTTTGAAGACATCATCTAATTCCTTTGTGATGTAAATTTGAGCAGATGTGGATGATGTGAACTCAACCTTTGGAAGTCTCTCTATAAGCTCGTCTGTGTAGTTTTGGAAATCTTGGACATTTGTGCCCAATTTCTTCAAAATTGAAACGGCTACACTTTCTGGATCGGAAGTTATAGCCCTCAAAAGGTGCAACGATCCTATCTGTTGATTTTTGTGAGCCTCAGCTATGCTTTTTGCGTTTTGCAGAGCCTCTTGAGATTTTACAGTTAACCTGTTTATATCCATTTTTCCCTCCTTCTATTGGTTTTTAATTTGGATAACAAAATCAGGGGAGAGACATCCCTCCCCCGACATTGCCATCCTATTTCTCTTCCTTCTGAATTGGTATCTCCTTAGGCTTGGATTCCGGTTTCTTTGGCAATGTGATCGTCAATAGACCGTCTTTGTACTTTGCCTGGATCTTGTCTACATCTACGTTATCTGGCAACAGGAAGCTCCTTGAGAAGGAACCGTAGCTCCTCTCCATTCTGTAGTAGTTTTTGCCTTCCTCTTTTCTTTCAAACTTCCTCTCACCGAAGATGGTCAATGTGTTGTTCTCCAAGTTTATCTTGATGTCGTCCTCTTTCATTCCGGGAGCTTCAACCTCTATGTTGATGGCATCCTTTGTCTCATAAATGTCAACTGCCGGTATCCATTCGCTTGTCTCCCTGCTTTTTGCAGGTGTTGGCAAGAGATCATCAAATACCCTGCTCAATCTCTCCTGTAAAGTTGTTAACTCTCTGAAGGGCTCCAATGCGTTCAACATGGCTACCACCTCCTTTTGCATTTTTTTCTTTCAACTTCCGTTTACTAATATAACCCTTATAATCATATTGTCAAGGTCAGGTGTAAAATTTTTTTATTTTTTTGTTATTGTTGTTTTTATAAGCTAATCCGAAAATTTTAAGACTTGACATTATTGGTATAAAGGTTATATTAATGGTAGCAACTTTAAAAAAGAGGTGACGAGCCATGAGAGATCCATACGAGGTTTTGGGTGTATCAAGGGATGCTACTGAAGAAGAAATAAAAAAGGCATATAGAAGGTTGGCGAGGAAATACCATCCGGATCTCAACCCTAACAACAAGGAAGCAGAGAAGAAGTTTAAGGAGATCAACGAGGCCTACTCCATACTCTCTGATCCTGAGAAACGTAAACAGTACGATCAATTTGGGTTTTCCGGCTTTGGATCAGGCGGAGCAGGTGGTTATGATTTTAGTAATTTTAAGGATTTTGGCTTTGATTTTGGCAACTTCAAGGGATATTATTCGACATCCGGTGATTTTGATATAGGTGATCTGTTTGAGAACCTCTTTGGCATGAGCAAAAAGGCAGGCTTTAGAAGCACCTATGAGCCAAAGGGTGCAGATATTTACTACACAATGGATTTGGACTTTATGGATGCCGTTAAGGGCACGACTATAACATTAAATATTAACGGTGAGAGGGTAAAGGTTAAAATCCCGCCGGGCATAAAAAACGGCACAAAACTAAAGGTTCCGGGTAAGGGCCAGCCAGGGCCAGGCGGAAGGGGTGATCTCCACATAATTGTCAATGTGAAGCCCAATCCAAATTTTGAGATTAAGGATGGAAAGCTTTACACAACATTTGAAATACCGTTAGTAACGGCGCTGTTTGGCGGTACTGCAGATGTGAAAACGCCGGATGGCACTGTTAAAATAAAGATACCCAAAGGTACGCAGTGCGATCAGGTGTTTAAGATAAACGGTAAGGGTATAGGCGGTGATCCACTTTATGCAAGGGTTAAGGTTAAGATACCTAAAAATGTAAAGGAAGATGAGCATATAAAACAGGCGTTGGGGGCATAAGCCATGAAGAGGAAAAATGGGTACTATACGATAGGTATGGTTGCTGAGATCTTGAATGTCCATCCGCACACATTGAGGGAATATGAAAGAGAGGGTTTGATTAAACCCATAAGGACTGCGGGCAATATTAGGCTTTATACGGATAAGGATATTGA
>WFQR01000042.1 GCA_015486955.1 Hippea sp.
AACAAGATCAAGCGTTTAAGCTTTACCCTGTTTGCCCTATCGTTGGGCTATTACATTTCCTACTTAGGCTATATATTCTTGCCTGCCATCGGCCCAAGATACACATTGAGCTATCTAACACACATACCGCTTCAGGGGGGGATTGTTTTTAAGGTCGTTCATCCTGCTTTAAACTCACTTGAGCACATAAAACAGGACTGTTTTCCCAGTGGTCATACAGAAATTTCGCTTCTTGTCTTTCTCTTGTTTTGGGAAGAGGACAAAAGAATTGCCCTGTTGATCTTACCCATAGTCCTATCCCTTATACTTGCAACCTTAGTCTTAAGGTATCACTACTTTGCTGATGTTATCTCTGGCGTAATTGTCGCATTCTTTGTCTATTTTGTATCAAAGGCTATATTTTATCCAAAGAGAAAACTTTCTTAGAGTTTTCAAAGGCAATTTTAGATATTTTTAATGGGTCTTCATTTAAAATCTCAGCCATTTTCTCTATAACATACCTTATGTACATGGGCTCGTTTCTCTTGCCCCTCTTTGGCACTGGAGCAAGGTAAGGAGCATCCGTTTCAAAAACAACAAACTCAAGGGGCACATCTTTTATAACATCTTTTAAAATAGAATTCTTAAACGTCAACACGCCACCTATACCAAAGTACAAACCCAAATCAAGGCCAACCTTCAACAGCTTTTCACTGCCAGAAAAACAGTGTATAACGCCTTTCAGGTCCTTTTTAGAGCTCAAGATATCAACCATGTCGTTATCCGCATCGCGGCAATGTATGGAAACAGGCACATTATTCTCAATCGCCATGTCCAGAAAGTCAGAAAACACGTCCCTTTGCTTATTCCTCGGCGATAGATCGTAATAATAGTCCAAGCCAATCTCACCAATACCAACACACTTTTCGTTTTTTAAGTGTTTTTGAGCAAGATCAAAGGCCTCACTATTCGCCGTTTTTGCGTCATGGGGATGTATGCCAACCATATAGAAAAGTAGATCATATCTATCACACAAAGACTTTTTATTCTCAAAATCCTCTTTAACGGTGGACGGCATAATTATGGCTTTTACACCATTTTCACGCGACCTTTTTATCACCTCATCCCTATCGTTATCGAACTCCTCCATATCCAAATGGCAATGGGTATCGATGATCTCATACATAGCGCAATTCCCTTAAGCACCTGTTCCTGATTGTTTTTACGTCCTCGCTGTTCACAATAATCTTGCCGTTCCTCATCTTGTACTCAAGCAGATCCTCCATCATGCCACCGCAATCGCACTGCCTACCCTCGGTTGTAAAAGGCACAACCTCGCTCTTTAAGCACTTATCGCATCTTAAAAAGCTCTTCGATCCAGAGATCTTGCCCTTCTTAGCTATTGGTCTGCCCTCTATCTCAACTATGTCCATTGAAAAATCTATTGTTGTAGCGCTGCTTATGCTTGTTCCTACGCCAAAGCCATCAGCCACATCCACAATCTCAGCCACCGTATTTTCATCCAAGCCCCCGCTGACAAACAGCTGAACATGTTTTAATCCCCTTAAATCCAACTCCCATCTTAGCTCTTCCAAAATCTTCCTCATATTACCGCGCCTTGATGACGGTGTATCAAGCCTAACACCGGTCAGCCTTTTACCTAAAGCCTCAGCGACCCTTATGGTCTCTAACTTTTCATCGCCAAACGTATCTATAAGAACAATCCTTGGCACATCAGGATCAACAACCTCGTCAAAGTACTTGGCAGCTTGTAGCGTATCACCGACGAGCAAAATCAAAGAATGTGGCATAGTCCCTGCCGGTTTCATGTTCAGTTTCTCCGCTGCGGCAACAGTGGAAAAACCATCACAACCACCAATGTACGCTGCACGCTCTATGGCCGGTGCAACAGCCGGGTGCATTCTCCTTGCACCAAAGGAAAGAACCGTCTTTTCCCCTGCAACCTTTTTAACCCTCGCAGCCTTTGTTGCAACACCCGATTCCTGGCACAAAAAACCCAAAATCGCCGTCTCATAAACGGCAAACCCAGAGTATTTACCCTCTATCTCAATAACAGGCTGATTTTCTCTGAATATGCTGCCTTCAGGAATAGCCCTAATACTGACCTCTTTGCCCTCCAAAAGCTCCAAAACCTCTTCTAATCCACAGAAAACCGCCCAATCGTAGTCCTTTGGCAGACCCTTAACCGTAATCTCGGCCTTAACGTTTTTGTCCAAATCCTTGGCCTCGATTATCTCAAGTGCCCTTTCAAAGTAAACATCCGTAACCTTTCCCGCTTTTATCGTTTCCTCATCGGCAATATACATCTTTCACCCTCTCCTTCCTTACGTTAACTTTACGTTCAAAACGTTCTTAAATTGACCGATGGCGCACTCCCTTGATTTATCATCCAAAGCAGAAACACAGTTCAAAGGGATTTCAACCTTATAGCCACGCAGAATGGCGCTTGAAGCCGTGTACAAAATACAGATGTTGATTACGCAACCCGTAATAATCAAATAATCCACACCCAAGCTCTTCAAAAGATCATCCAAGCTTGTTCTATAGAAGCCATCGTATGTTGTCTTTTTTACAATAAAGTCGTTCTCCTTCGGTGCAAGTTCATCCACAACTTGCGCACCCTTTGTCCCTTCGACACAGTGCTTGGGCCATATTTCAAACTCCTTATCGTTCTCGGCATGTGAGTCGCAGACGTAGATAATTGGCGTCCCCTGCGATCTTTCTTTTTCCAACAAGGCCTTTATATTTGGAATGATCTTTTTGTTCTCCTCAACCTTCAGCGGCGCATCGTCCAACGTAAAGTCGTTCAACATATCAACGACCAAAACTGCTTTTTTCATCTCTGCCTCCTTGGTCCAAAAATAGCAGTGCCAACCCTCACAATATTGGCACCCTCTTCAATCGCAATCCTGTACGTATCAGACATGCCCATTGATAGGTACTCCATTTCAACATTTTCTATCTTCATGCCCTTTATATCATCAAACAACTTCTTCGTTAAACGAAAATATGGTCTTATCTTTTCAGGGTTCTCAACATTCGGCCCCATCGTCATCAAACCAACAACTTTGACATAGCTCAGTTTTGCTATTTTTTTCACCAAATCAACAACATCTTCCGGATAAACACCCGATTTTTGACTCTCCTTTGCAGAGTTAACCTCAATCAAAATAGGCATAACCTTACCCAAATCCCCGTACCTCTTGTTCAATTCATAGGCAAAATCAAAATCGTCAACGGTTTCTATCATATCAACGATTTCCAAAACCCTTCTCTTTAAAAGGTCGTGCTTTTGGGTCTTCGTTGAACCTATGAAGTGCCACTCTGCGCTATTTTTAACAAGCGGATAAACCTTCTTAAGCTCGCTTACGTAGTTTTCTCCTATTACCCTTATGCCAGCCTCAATGGCCTCGTCTATCTCTTCAGCCTTACGAGTCTTTGCAGCAGCCTCTAAGATTATGCCTTCCCCTATCTCATTCAACAATTTCTTAACATTGTCCTTTATAGCCATATCTTTACCCTCCGCTTTGCAATATAGCACAATAAAGTAGAAATTCAAGCATAGCAATTGACTTCTAAGGTAAGTTAATGGTATCTTTCGCAATAAAAATGACAAGGAGGCAAAAATTGAATGTTTTCAAAGTCAACAAAACCATTGAGGAAATAAACGATAAAATAAAACGCGGCGAGGCTGTTGTTGTTAATGCAGAGGAGATGATCGATATCGTGAGAAAAGAGGGTGTTGTAGAGGCTGCAAAGAAGGTCGATGTAGTAACAACGGGCACATTTGGAACAATGTGCTCAAGCGGCGCACTTTTGAATTTCGGCCATACAGCGCCAAAAATCAAGGCAGCCAAGGTTTGGCTAAACGACGTTGAAGCCTATGGCTCTTTAGCGGCAGTGGACCTATACATTGGCGCATCGGCTGTTAAGAAGGGTGATCCTTTAAACGCTGTCCATCCGGGTAGGTTTGAATACGGTGGTGGACATGTTATAGAAGATCTCATTGCAAGAAAACCCATAAAGTTGGTTGCCGAAGGATATGGAACGGATTGCTACCCAGCCAAACATATAGAAATGGAAATATTCATTGATGACCTTAAGGAAGCAACGCTTCTAAATCCGAGGAACGCGTACCAAAACTATTCAGTAGCAATAAATCCTACAGATAAAACCATTTACACATACATGGGCGTATTGAAACCCCGCTTTGCCAATGCAACCTACTCATCCGCTGGACAACTGTCGCCCCTACTCAACGACCCGTTTTATCTAACTATCGGTATAGGAACGCGCATCTTTTTAGGCGGCGGCGTAGGTTACGTCATATGGCATGGAACACAGCATAATCCCAATGAAGAGCGTAACGAAAGGGGCGTGCCAAAAACGGGCGCTGGGGCTTTGGCTGTTGTAGGAGATATGAAACAGATGAATCCTGACTTTATAAAAGGTGCATCTATCTTGGGATACGGCGTCTCTTTGAGCGTCGGCATTGGCATACCCATACCCATTTTGAACGAAGAGATCGCCTTTTTCACGTCTGTCAGCGATGAAGAGATAGATGCATACATATTTGACTACGGACACGATTATCCATTAAAAATTGACAACAACTACGGCTTAACAAACTACAAAGAACTCAAAAGCGGATTCATAACAATAAACGGCAAAAAGGTGCCAACGGCTCCCTTGAGTAGCTATAGAGGTGCAATGAAAATAGCAGAAACTCTGAAGCAGTGGATTTTGGATAAAAAGTTCTTCTTAACAAAGCCATCTGCACCTTTGCCACAGTCAAAAGACTATGAACCGTTGAAGTATCTAAAGAAATATGAAAAGAACCTATAGGGAAAGATTTAAATTATATGGTTTTGAAAGCTGGGAAACGACGTACAAAAGCACAAATCTGTTTGTCAAGGCGTGTAAGGATTTAAGATTAGAAACGTTTGAGATAGTTAAGAAGCTGTGGGGTGATTTGTTGACATATATAGAGAAGAATAGGGATTTTTTGACGTCACTTAAGCCGATAAAACAGGACAAAAAAGCGCCTAAAATAGCACAAAGAATGATAGAGGCATCAAGAAGGGCGGATGTTGGTCCAATGGCAGCCGTGGCAGGTGCAATAGCAGAAGGGGTTGGATATTTGCTTTTAAAAGAGTGCGATGAGTGTGTAGTGGAAAACGGTGGAGATGTGTTTTTAAAACTAAATTCTGAGCCAGTGATTGGTATTTATACCCAAAATCCCTATTTTGGGGATAATCTGAATATAAAAATAAAGATGTCGAAAACCCCAATAGGTGTATGTTCATCTAGTGCAAAAATTGGACCATCATTAAGCTTGGGAAAAGCGGATCTATCTCTCATTATCGATAAAGATACGGCTTTCGCAGACGCAATGGCCACAAAGACGGCCAATATGATAAAAAACGAAGACGACATAGAAACTGCAATAGACTTTGCAAAAAGCAAAGACGTAGAAGGGTGTTTATTTATAAAGGGTAAAAAAATAGGCATTTGGGGAAAAATAGAGTTGGTTTAGGAGGAACAATGATCTCAAAGAAGGTTGTTTTAAGGTTTCCAGAAGAGATAGCTGAAAAACCCCTTGTTTCTGATATATGCAAAAAGTTTAACCTTACGTTCAACATAATGAGGGCAAATATATTCCCACGCAAAGAGGGCATACTGACACTTGAGATATCCGGAGAGGATGATTCGTTCTATAAAGGCATTCAATATCTAAAAGACAACGGCGTATCCATAAATTTTGTTGAAGAGAGTATAAACAGAGACGAAAGCAAGTGTTATCACTGTGGTTTCTGCGTAGCCGTATGCCCGACAGAAGCCTTAACCATAACAGACAGAAAAACAATGAGGGTGGATCTGTTCAAAGACAGGTGCATCGCCTGTGGTTACTGCGTTAAGGTCTGCCCTGTAAAAGCCATGAGCTTACCTGAGGAGTTTTAATACTGCCAATCTATTAAGTTGTACATTATGCCGGCTTTGGCCGGCTTTATCCCTTTAATCTTCCTGTTAACAGCGACAATGGCCGTTGGATAGTACAAAAATATGTATGGATACTGGCGGACAATTAGGTTATTGATCTCAAGATACAACTTTTTAGCCTTTTTATCGTCAAACGTTCTCCGTGCCTCTTCTATCAATTTATCAATACGCTTATCATGGAATCCCACAAAATTAAACCCACCCTTAAAATCGCTCTTTGAATCCCAAATGGAATACTGATCTGGATCTGCACCCAACTGCCATCCCAAAATCACGGCATCAAAGTGCCTTTCGTTCACAAAGTTCAAAAACGCTTGCCACTCAAGTATCCTGATCTTTACGTCAATACCCACTCTTCTTAGGTACTGCTGTATCATTATAGCAGCGTACTTTCTTTCTGTGTTGCCTTCATTTGTATAAATGGTGAATTCAAACCTTTTGCCATCTCTATCGTAAAGCCACCCATCTTCACCCATTCTATAACCCGCCTCTCTCAAAAGCTTAAGCGCATCTTTCGGGTCATAATGGCAAATCGTTTTGCCTGTAAAATAGGGCGAACTTTCAGGATATATGCAATCTGCAACCTTACCGAAGTTAAAAAGTATAGCCTTTTTTATTTCCCTTCTATTTATCGCCTCACATATCGCCTTTCTCACTCTAACATCCCTAAACATTTTCAATCTCAAGTTAAACCCCAGATACGTATAACTCCCCGATGGTTCGAAATACACTCTGTAACGCTTTTGCTCCTTTTCTCCAAACTCGTATTTGTACTGCAGCGGTGAAAGCGTTAACATATCTAAGTGGCCACTTTTAAGCTCAAGCAGCGCTGTTGTAGGATCTGGAATAATCCTGTATATAACCTTGTCTATATTCGGCTTGTGTACAAAATACCTATCAAATGCCTTCAAAATCACGTATTG
>WFQR01000043.1 GCA_015486955.1 Hippea sp.
GTCGCCTTTAGTACTTTCAGACTTGTTAGGTATTTCTCGTAAGCATCTTTGGATATAACACCCTTTTTAAACAGATGTTTTGCTCTACCATAGTCCCAAGTGGCTTTGTTTAACTGGGCTTTAACCAACTCTATCTGTGATTGTGCGGCTTTAATTAAAGCTTTTGCCTCGTTTATCTTAGCTTTGTAAACCTCAACGTTGGCCTGAGCCTTTTGAAACTCTATTCTATACGGCTGATCGTCTATTTCAGCTAATATTTGACCCTTTTTTACATATTCATTGTCATCTATGTAAACGTTCTTTATCGTCCCAGACACCCTGGGGTTTACCCAGTATATATCGTTTGTAATGTATGCATCATCCGTTGATATATGTGTTTTTTTGTATTGCAGAAATAGGAGTACGCCAATTGCAAATAAAACTAAAACGATCAAAGCTAAGATTTTCTTCTTATTTTTCATAGCCTTTCTCCTTTGTGTTTAGGTATTCAAGGGCATTATTCACCATTGTTTCAAGACCTTTTCTAATGAAGTTTTCTTCATCTTTTGAAAAACCGCTTAAAAGTATTTTATCCCATTTTCTTGCGTTCTTTAGGACAATTTCTTTTACCTCTAATGCTTTTTGGGTGGGATAGAGCTTGTATGATCTTCTATCGTTTTTGTCGACCTCTTTTGTTACAAAACCGTTTTTTAGTAAATTCTTTATGGCCCTTGCCGTTGTGCTTTTGTCTATCTTTATTATTTCAGATAGTTCTTCTTGGGTTATACCTGGATGCTCTATGATATTCATGAAAAACGGGAGTTGACCGCCGCTCATACCGAACTCTTTTAAAAATTCATTGGCATAAATCATGGAATACCTATAAAGAATAGAAATCCATTTGCCTAATGGTTCTTGCAACATGTGGCGAATTATATTATAAAATAGTTTCATTTGCAACTAATAATACCATACGGGTCAGGTGAGGCTCGACCCGTATGGTATGAAGGTGGGCAGTGAGTGGATATTCAGATAGGCTGCCAATATGGTATCAAAAAATTCAATTTTGTCAAGGATAAAAAATTTTACTTGACAATAGAATGGGACGGTATTAGAATTTAAACTACTTCATAAGTTGGAGGTTGTAAAAATGGAATATGTTAAAGAATTACTGAAAGATACACCTTTAAAGGCTACACCGCAAAGATTAGCAATTCTAAAGGAGATCTACGAGGCTGGCCATATTGATCTTGAAAGTATATACAAAAACTTGAGTAATTCATTTCCATCCATGTCCCTTGCTACTGTATATAAAAACATCCATACGTTAAAGAAGTATGGTGTAATCAAGGAATTGGCTATTAGTGGTTCGAAAAGCAAATATGAGATAGCAAAACAAAAGCCACATCACCATCTCATTTGTAAGGTATGTGGAAGTGTAATCGATATTGAAATTGATACGAGTTTTTTGAAGAAACAACTGAAGGATCTGAAGGATTTTGAAGTTACGAACTGTGATATTTACTGCTATGGTATTTGTAGTAGATGTAAGAATAAGACCAGTGGCTAAAGGATTCTTCTTAGGTATTGGCTCGTATATGAGTTAAAGTTTTCTACTATCTCTTTGGGAGTGCCAAATGCAACGACTTGGCCGCCCCTGTCGCCACTTTCAGGCCCCAAATCAATAATGTAGTCTGCGCATTTTAGAATGTCCAAATTGTGTTCTATAACAACAACGCTGTTGCCTGCATCCACCAATCTTCTTAAGACATTAACAAGTTTTTTGACATCGTCGGCATGTAAACCAATTGATGGCTCATCCAAAAGGTACAATGTATGACCAACGGGCGGTGTAATTAGATACTTTGCGATTTTTATGCGCTGTGCTTCGCCACCAGAGAGCGTTGTAGCAGGCTGTCCAAGTTGGATATAACCCAAACCGACGTCTTTCAAGATGGCAAGCTTATTTTTTATACGCGGTACGTTTTTAAAGAACTCGTAGGCCTGATTTACCGTCATCTCAAGGACGTCAAAGATGTTTTTGCCCTTGTATTTGACTTCTAACGTGGCTTGGTTGTACCGTTTACCTTCACATACGTCGCATTTCACATACACATCCGGCAAGAATTGCATCTCGACCTTTATATAACCCTCACCCTTACACTTTTCACACCTACCACCACGCACGTTGAAGCTAAAACGTGATGCCGTATAGCCCCTGATCTTAGCATCCTCTGTTTGTGCAAAAAGTTCCCTTATATCGGTAAACACAGAAGTATATGTGGCCGGGTTGCTCCTTGGTGTTCTCCCTATTGGCGATTGGTCAATTTTTATGATCCTATCTATTTTGTTTAAGTTTTCTATTCCATCACAAAAATCTATTCTTTCACCCATTTTGGATTTTACGGCGTAGTTATAAAAGCAATCGAAAATCAAACTGCTCTTTCCGCTGCCCGATACGCCACTTACACATGTGAAAACGCCAAGCGGTATCTTTACATCTATATTCTTCAGGTTGTGTATACGTGCGCCTTTAATCAAAATAAAATCGGTGGGTTTTTTGTACTCCTTTGGTGGCTCGATTTTTAGTTTACTCGATAAGTACTTACCCGTTAAGGATTTATCGTTGTTTTTTATTTCTTCCACAGTGCCATTAGCAACGACCTCACCACCCAACCTGCCGCTTCCAGGACCCATATCTATAATATAATCTGCCGATTCTATGATGTTCTGGTCATGCTCCACAACAACAACCGTATTGTCATTTTCCCTTAAGTACTTTAGCGTTTTTATAAGCCTCTCCGTGTCCCTTGGATGCAAGCCAATGGAGGGTTCATCCAACACATACGTTATGCCACTTAAACCACTGCCAGCCTGAGTTGCAAGCCTAATCCTTTGTGCCTCGCCTCCTGATAAGGTAGATGCGTTCCTATCAAGCGTTAGATAGTCCAAACCCACATCTATCAAGAATTGCAGGCGTTTTTTGATTTCAGAGAGTATCCTTGAGACGACCTTTCTTTTGTTCTCATCGAGACTTTCTTCAACCTTTTTGAAAAATTCGAGGCTTTCTGATACCTTTAAGCGGGTGACATCTATAATGTCCTTACCCAGGATTTTGACGGATAAGCTTTCCTTATTTAACCTCTTTCCGCCACACACGGGGCAGGTTATCTCCTTCATGAGTGCCGTTATCTCTCTTTTGACCTTTATACTATCCGTTTCACCAAATTGTTCAGAGATTAGGTTTATAACGCCCGTCCATGTGCGCCTGACCTCTTTACCTGGCATGATCTCAAATATTACAATATCGTTGGGTTTGCCAAAGAGAATTATGTCCTTGTGATGTTCTGGCAGGTTTTCAAATGGCTCGTATATGTCTATGCCGAATTTTCTGCATGCCTCAATTAAAAACCTTTGGTAGAAGTAGTATTTGGGCTTGCGCCAAAGTTTTATTACACCTTCCCTTATGCTCAAAGACTTATCTGGCATGAGTTTGTCTAAATCCAACTGGTGCTTAACGCCCAGACCAAAGCATTCAGGACACGCTCCCAAAGGTGAGTTAAAGGAGAAGCTCTGCGGTGTTATGGGCTTGTAGTTTATACCACAGTAGGGACATGCGAAGTGCTCTGAAAATAGTTCCATCTCACCTATGTCAACATCTTTCACGTATACAACGCCGTTTCCCTTTTTTAAGGCAAGCTCAACGGATTCTGATATCCTCGATGCAGCGTCCTTTTTTACCCTCAATCTGTCTACAACTAAGAATATGTCGTGTTTTTTGTTTTTGTCTAACTCTATTTCCTCTTCCAAAAGTCTCTCTTCACCGTCAACAATGACCCTGACAAAGCCCTCTTTTTGAAATTTTTGGAATTCATTTTTGAATGTTCCCTTCTTGTTTATTGCGATTGGCGATAAGATTAGAATCCTTTTGCCCTCAAGCTTTAGTATCTTTTCTATTATCGTTTGTGGGTCTTGGCTTTCTATCTTCCTGCCACACGAATAACAGTATGCCTCTCCTGCGTGGGCAAAGAGCAGTCTCATGTAATCGTAGATCTCCGTTATTGTCCCTACGGTTGAACGTGGGTTTAGGGAAACACTTTTTTGATCTATACTGATTGCAGGCGTTAGACCGTCTATACTTTCAACATCGGGTTTTTCTATTCTTTCTAAAAATTGCCTTGCGTAAGCGCTTAGGGATTCCAAGTATCTTCTTTGGCTCTCAGCGTATAAAACATCAAAGGCCAATGTGGATTTTCCGCTTCCAGAAGGTCCTGTTATTACGGTGATCTTCCCCTTTGGAATGTCTACATCTATGCTTTTTAGGTTATGAACTTTGGCTTTTCTTATTTTTATGAATTTCATTTAGAACGGGTTTTCGCGGCGTTCAGTTATATCTAATTCTTCGTTATTTTTTGCAAAATCCTCAGGAATATCCCTCTTCTTTGGGAAAAGGTTTCTAAACGATGCGATCCTGCTTTCAAACTGCAATCTTACCACACCCTGAGGGCCGTTTCTTTGCTTTGCTATGTTGATTTCCGCAACGCCCTTTTCCGTCGTATTTTTATTGTAAACCTCATCCCTGTAAAGGAGCATGATAATGTCGGCATCCTGTTCAATGGAACCCGATTCCCTCAAATCCGCCGGCGTTGGCCTTTTGTCTTCCCTGCTTTCCACAGCCCTGTTTAACTGAGATAAAGCAATGATGGGAATACTTAGCTCCTTTGCTAAAATTTTCAGCGATCTTGAGATTTCTGAGATCTGTTGTACCCTATTCACACTTGAGTTCCTACCTTCAATTAACTGCAGGTAATCGATAATTAGAAGGTCAATATCCTTTTCCATTTTCAGTTTTCTTGCCTTTGTCCTTATATCAATGGATGTCAAAAGGGACGTCTCGTCTATGTATATGGGTGCATATTTTAGCTTGTCTATGGCTTTAACTACTCTATCCCATTCGTCGTTGCTTTCAAAAAAACCCGTCCTTAGTTTCTTTAGATCCACATTTGATACAGATGCAACCATCTTTATAACGACCTGTATGGCAGAAACCTCAAGTGTGAATATGCCAACCTTTTTGCCGTAGTCCAAAGCCGCGTTTAGAGCTATGTTTATGGCAAGACTCGTTTTACCCATTCCGGGCCTTCCAGCAATAATTATGAGATCTCCGTTTTGGAAGCCATTTGTCATGTTGTCTAAGTCTTTGAAGCCCGAAGGCACGCCGGTGATGATGGTTTTTCTATTTTTTAATGCCTCTAAATACTCCATTATCTCGTCTGATAAGTCGCCTGTTGATTTGTACCTTAAAGACTTGTTGCTTACAATTTCAAATAGTCGCTTTTCAGCCATGTTGAGGACGTCTTCTATGTCTTCCGGTTCGTCATAGCACATGGTAGCTATTTCGTTTGACATGTAGATCAACTGGCGCAGGATGGATTTTTTCTTGATTATCTCTGCGTAGTACTTTGTGTTTGCCGGTGCGGGTAGGAATTCTGTTAATCCAAGTACGTAATCCTGAGGGACTTTTGAATCGAGATCCTTTTCTTTTAGGGCGTTTGTTACTGTTATGAAATCAAAAGGAATGCCTTCTGCATAGAGTTCTTTTAGGATCTTGAAAATAGTGGCGTTTTTCTCATCAAAAAAATCGTCTTCGCTTACTATCTCTAAAACTTCGCCGATCTGGGAGTTGTCCAAAAAGAGAGAGCACAGGAGTGCCCTCTCAGCTTCTATCGATTGGGGGTAGACCCTTAATACGTTACTGCTCATCTAAAGGAGAAACTTTAACCTTTACCTGTGCCTTTACATCCCTGTAGATCGCAATTTCAACCGTGTGCTCTCCAACCTCTCTAATGCCGCCCTCTGGCAACCTAATGCTTTTCTTATCCAAATTCTCAACTTTTTCTTTCAGTTTTTCGTAAATCTCGTTTGCCGTTACAGAACCGAATAACTTGCCTTTCTCACCTGCACGCGCTTTAATTTCTATCTCCACGCCATCAAGAGCCTCTTTGATCCTGTTCGCTTCGGCTATTTTCTTCTCTATTTTTCTCAAGATCGCTTTTCTTTTTTCTTCAACCAATTTCAAGTTGCTGCGTGTTGCTGCAAGAGCCAATCCTTTGGGTATGAGGTAGTTCTTGGCGTATCCGTCTTTTACTTCCTTTATATCACCAGCGTAGCCCAACTTTTCCACGTCTTCTAAAAGTACGATTTTCATTGCTTCCCCCTTAACTGTGCAGTTTTCTGCTGATCGTAAACGGCATCAGGGCCATAACCCTTGCCCTTTTAATGGCCTTTGTGAGCATCCTTTGGTGTTTTGCACATGTGGATGTGGTCTTTCTGCCAATGATCTTGTATCTTTCTGTAACGTATTTAGAAAGTGTGTCAACGTCCTTGTAATCGATTTCCTCTATTTTATTTGAACAAAAGTAGCAAACCTTTTTTCTTGGATATCTAAAGTATCTCTTTTTCTTTTTGTTGTTGTTCTCAGCCATTTAAAACCTCCATTAAAATGGTATATCTTCATCTTCGTCCGGTGTTTCAACTACACCGCTGACTTGATCTTTGTCCCTTGTGGTCAAAAATTGAAAGTTGCTCAAAACGATTTCGTGTTTACTCCTTTTATTGCCTGATGGGTCTTCCCATGTTCTATACCTAAGCCTGCCCTCTAAGTAGATCAAGGAACCCTTCTTTAAGTACTCCGCTATAACCTCTGCCTGTTTTCCAAAGGCAACAACATCCACAAACAGCGTCTCTACCTTTCTGTTACCCTCTTCATCCCTTCCGATTGGCGTATTTACAGCTATGCCGAAGCTTGCAACACCTAAACCTGCAGGTGTGTACCTAAGCTCTGGATCCCTGGTCAGATTGCCTATTAGCATAACCTTGTTGAGATTAGCCATTTTCTTCCTTCTTTTCTAAAGCCTCGTACTGTTTCCTATCCTTTTTCATCATGGCAATGTTGATAAACCTTAAGATGTCCTCTTTGATCCTTAAGAATTCCTCAATCTTCTTGGGGGTTGCCGCAGGTGCTCTGTAGTGAACCAAGATGTAGTAACCCTGTTTAAACTTTTTTATGGGGTAGGCCAAGTTGCGTTTCTGCCACAACTCGTTTTTTAAAATCTCCCCTCCCTCTGATTTAATCTTCTCAGCCACAACGCTCATAAACTCTTTAAGCTGTTCATCACTCATGTGTGGCTGAACGATGTACAACAACTCGTAATACCTCATCAACAAACCTCCTTTTGGACTTTTGGCCTTCTGCTAAAAAGCAGAAAGCAAGGATATAGCTTTGCTATGATATACAAATAATCTCAAAAATCAATATTTATAGTTAAGGTAAGATTACAATGAGCTAATTCTAAATCCAAAGCTAAGCGTCTGGCGAACTTGGTCGGTTTTCTCGGCATTCTTAAGCGGCCTCGATATCTCGTCTATGAAGGAAACCATCAAGCCAAACTTGAAAATGCCTTCAAATATACTTATACTTTGTTAAAGTCAACCAAAATTCCCCACCTCTTGGATTGTCAATTTAGGTTACCTTGATTATCCTTTGCCTTCTTTAGATGCTTAGGCACTCAAAATATTTTTGTGTCTCCCCACAAACCTACTAAAATGGAGTGGGGTTTAATGAACTGTTCTAATGAACTCTGAAATTAGGCTAAGCATGGAGGAGCTTTAAGAGATGAACAGAAAGATGCTTAAGGAGATAATCTCAAACATGGATATGGATGTAGTAAAGGAGTTGGATGAATATGGAAAGAATAAACTGGCAACACTAATGGAAGGATTGCTCATTGAGATAATGGGTAAGGAAAGATACGAGTACTTACTTGAGAACCCAGAAGACAAAGGCAATGGAACCTACAAAAGGAGCTTAAACACAGGCCTTGGAAAACTGAATTTGGATGTCCCAAGAACAAGGAGCGGAAACTTCCGCTCCCATCTTCTCCCTCCCAAATATCAAAGGTACGATGAAAGCTTTGAGGATTTAATCTTCTCCTTCCTAATCAATGGGGATTCTAAACAAGAAATTGTCTATAAGATGAAACTAAGGGGATTGGATTTTAGTGAGAAGGCATACGATGAGATATTTGAATACATAAAGACACAGATGCTTGAGTTTAAATCAAAAGAACTTCAAGAAAGCTATTATTTCATCTACATAGACGCCTACCACTGCATGGTAAAAGACGAAAAAGACAAAAGGGTAAAGAAAGCAGCTGTTTACACTGTTGTAGGGATAGACACAAGATTGTGGGGATGTCTCCCGCCACAGATCCTTATGTGCTTGTCGGGAAGCAAAAACCTATAAACAGCTATAATTCTCAAAGCTTCTTCTTCCTTTAAAATTGGCATGTTTTCAAGGGGTGTTCCTTTGATGGGGGTCAGAAAGTTCAATGGTATTGAGTGCACACCGAGTTCTTTCAGCGTAAGCGCAAGCTCAATTCTATGTTCCCAGTTTTCACCCACACCAAATATACCGCCGCTACACACATAAAAACCCAATTGAAGGGCAGTTTTTATTGTCTCCACATCTTCTTCGTATTCATGAGTTGTGCAGATGTTTTTAAAGAAGCTTTTAGAGACCTCTAAATTGTGATGAAAGCCTTTGAGACCTGCCTTTTTGAGTTTTAAGAGATCGTCCTTGTTTAGAATTCCCAAAGAGGCGTCAGGTATGAGACCCAACTCTGTTATTCTACTTACGGCTTTTTCTACCTTTGATAAGTCGCTTTTTGTCGGCCCTTTTCCGCTTGTTACTATTGAAAATCTTTTTACGCCACTTGATTTGAGCTTATTGGCCACATGCTCTATCCTTTCTATGTTTATGAACGGATACTCTTTGATGTTTGTTTTGTAATGAACTGATTGGGCACAGAATTTACAATCTTCTGGGCATTTACCGCTTTTGGCGTTAATTATTGAACAAAACTCAATCCTATTGCCGAAAAAGTTCTCCTTTATTTTTAAGGCGGCTTTGCAGAGTTCTTCGATATTTGGATGGGTGATTAAAAAATCAATCTCGTCATCTCTTAGAGAAATTTTGTTTATTGCTTTTTCTACCAAATTGTTAAGCATTTCTAACTCCATTTTTAACAAATTTTGTTGAATTCTACTGAAA
>WFQR01000044.1 GCA_015486955.1 Hippea sp.
AAGCTTCCCAGGCCTGTCTTTGATGGGCTCTTCGCCCTTAAGCACGATTTTTGCCAACCTTTCGTTAAAGCCGCCGTAGGGTTGACCCATCATGCCTTTGAAGAAGCTGACAACGGAATCTGGAAAAGACAGGTTTTCTCCCTTTGTGTAAAGATCCTCAGGTTCGAGGTTGTTTTGCACCAAAAACAGTGCCAGATCGCCCACAACCTTTGATGATGGCGTTACTTTGATTATATCGCCTAATAAATCGTTGACCTTTTTGTACATCCTTTTAATCTCTTCCCATTTGTCAATTAAGCCTAAGCTTTCAACCTGAACAACGAGGTTAGAGTACTGGCCTCCAGGTATTTCATGCTCGTAAACCTCAGCCGTTGGTGCTTTCAAGCCCGTTTCACAGCAAAAGTAGTATTTTCTTACCTTCTCGAAGTAGTTTGCCGCTTCTTGGGCCTTGTTTAGGTCTATTTTTGGCGCTTTTTCCGTGTTTTTTAGTGCTGCAATAATTGAATTTAAACTGGGCTGGCTTGTCAGACCCGACATGGAACTCATGGCCAAATCCACAATATCTGCGCCCGCTTCAATGGCCATTAGGACGGTTGCCTCACCATTCCCGCTTGTGTCGTGCGTATGGAAGTGTATGGGCAAATTAGTTTCTTCCTTTATGGCGCTAACCAAGATCTTAGCCGCATACGGTTTCACAAGCCCAGCCATGTCTTTGATGGCAATGATATCTGCTCCAGCCTCTTTCAGTTCTCTTGCCAACTTCACATAATAGTCAAGCGAATATTTTTTCCTGTTTTTATCCAAGATATCCCCTGTGTAGCTTATAGCGGCTTCACAGATTTTGCCCTGATTTTTAACCTCTTCCATCGCCGGTTTTAACTGCTCAACCCAGTTGAAGCAATCGAAGATCCTGAACAGGTCTATGCCGTTTTTTGCCGCCTCTTTTATGAACTCCTTTACAACGTTGTCCGGGTAGTTTGTGTATCCTACGGCATTTGAGGCCCTAAGAAGCATCTGAAACAGGATGTTTGGTATCCTCTCCCTTAATTTCTTCAATCTATCCCACGGCGATTCCTTTAAAAACCTGTATGCCACGTCAAACGTAGCACCACCCCACATTTCTATAGAGAACAGATTGTTCATATGATAAGCGTATAGATCAGCGATATTTAGCATGTCTATTGTCCTTAAACGCGTCGCAAGCAGAGACTGATGCGCGTCCCTGAACGTGGTATCTGTAATAAGCACCTCTTTTGATTCTCTTATCCTTTTAAGCACGCTTTGAACACCCTCTTTGTTTAATACGTCCCTCCAACCTTCTGGGATTTTTGCTCCAAATTTCTCTTTATATACGGGAATTGTTGGTAAAACGGTATTGTCGTCAATTTTAGAGTTTGATGGGTTGTTCACTATGTTATTTGCCAAAAATTTTAACACCTTTGTCGCCCTATCCCTTCTCTTTGGTATCTTGTAAAGTTCTTTGGTTGTATCGACGAAGTTTGTATCGAAGTCTCCGCTTATGAACCTCGGATGGCTGATGACATTTTCCAAGAATTGTATGTTTGTCTTGACACCCCTGACCCTGAATTCCTTCAAGACCCTTTGCATCTTTCTGACGGCTTGGTTGAATGTTAAAGCCCAAGTTGAGACCTTAACAAGTAGGGAATCGTAGTATGGTAGAATCCGTGCGCCGGCATAGGCACTGCCAGCGTCCAACCTAACGCCAAAACCCGCCGGGCTTCTGTAAACCTGTATTTCCCCAGTATCCGGCATAAAGTTGTTTTCCGGATCTTCCGTTGTTATTCTGCACTGAATTGCGTAACCCTCTTTCCTTATACTACTTTGGGAATATATACCAATCTGCTTATCCGTTAGCTTTTTGCCTTCTGCTATTAATATCTGAGACTGAACCAAGTCAATGCCCGTTATCAATTCTGTTATTGTGTGTTCAACCTGTATTCTTGGGTTTACCTCTAAGAAGTAAAAATCATTTCCATCGACCAAGAATTCAACTGTGGCAGCAGAGGTTATGCTGGCTTCATGGGCAATCTTCAAAGCCGCATCGTACAACTCTTCCAATATGCTCAACGGTAGTGTTGGTGATGGCGCAATCTCGATCATCTTTTGATGTCTTCTTTGGATGGAGCAGTTCCTCTCGTACAGATGAACGATGTTTCCATAGTTGTCCGCGAGTATCTGAACCTCAATGTGCTTTGGAGCAGGCAGATATTTCTCAACTATAACATCATCTCTGCCAAACGCCTTTTTTGCTTCTCTCTTTAGACTTTCAAAGTTTTCGTCAACATCCCTATCGTTGAATGCAATTCTGATTCCCCTACCACCTCCTCCAGCCGTTGCCTTCATCATAACTGGGTAGCCTATCTCTTTTGCTATCCTTTTCACCTCATCGGGCGAGTTTACATTACCTTCTGATCCACCAATAACGGGCACACCGCATTTCTTGGCTAACTGTTTGGATAAAAGCTTATCACCAAAGAGCCTAATGACATCAGGATCCGGTCCTATAAAGATTAAACCGGCGTCTGCACATTTCTTTGCAAATTCAGAGGATTCTGCTAAAAAGCCATAGCCAGGGTGTATTGCGTCTACGTTGTGCCTTAGGGCTATGTCTATGATTTCATCTGCGTTTAGGTACGCAGCTACAGGGTCTAAACCCTTGCCAACAATGTAAGCTTCATCGGCTTTGTATCTATGCAAAGAGTATTTGTCTTCTTCAGAATATATAGCTACAGTACTTATGCCCAACTCTGTTGCTGCACGGAATACCCTGATAGCTATTTCCCCCCTGTTTGCGCAGAGTATTTTTCTTATTCTCATTTGCCTCCCCCTTCTGTATTTTAAGTTTTTCACTTTATATCAAATAATCTGTTTTTAGTCAATATGACCATTTGTATAGCATATATGAGACAAGTTTTAACAAATACCCAATAAAATAAAAAAAGTTTAACGAAATTTCTTAATGTTCAGCATTTTACATCAAAAAACGGCGATTAACAAGATTGTAAAGGAATTAACAAAAAATGTCTATGTTTCAAATGTCAAACAAATTTTGGTATTTTCACGATCTCAAACTAAAAAACAAAAATTATTATCTTGACAAGCTTTTTCTCATGCTCTATAAACTTACCAATAAACTATTGAGGAGGTGGGCTATGAAGCGATTGTTAAGCTCGCTCGTAGCGATTTTGGTAGCCTTAACCTTCTTGGCAAGCACAAGCCTTGCTAAGGAGATTAAGGTCGGCGTCGTTTTACCAATGACGGGTCTTGTTGCAGCATTTGGTCAGAGCGCATGGAAGGGTATTAAACTTGCTCATTTCGATGAACCAAAGACAAAGGACGGCTGCACAATTAAGCTTATCCTGCTTGACAACAAGGGTATGAAGGTTGAGACGGCAAACGCCGTAAGTAAACTCATCACGGACAACCACGTAAAGGCTATTATCGGTGCAATTACAAGCTCAGACACAATGGCAGGTGCACCTATTGCAGAGAAGAACCACATTCCTATGATCTCATCCTCTGCAACAAACCCACTTGTAACAAAGGGTAAGAAGTACATCTCAAGGGCATGCTTTATCGATCCGTTCCAGGGATCTGTTGCTGCAAAGTATGTATGGAACAATTTGCACGCTAAAACTGCAGCTGTTATGATCGAGAGGGATCAGGACTACTCCGTTGGTTTGGCCCATGCATTTATCAAAGCATTCAAAAAGTTGGGTGGCAAAATTATTGCCGTTGAGTTCTTCCAGTCCACTGACCAGGACTATTCCGCACAGATTTCAGACATCAAGGCAAAGAACCCAGACGTAATCTACATGCCTTCTTACTATCAGGAGATTGCCCTCTTTGCACGCCAGGCAAGGCAGTATGGCTTGAAACAGCCAATCGTAGCTGGCGATGGTGCTGAGGCTGAGGCATTGATCAAGATCGGTGGAAAGGCCGTTGAAGGTTTGACATTCACAACACATTTCGATCCTCACGCGGCAGCTACACCATTAACGGTTAAGTTTGTCAAGGCTTTCAAGAAGAAATACGGAATTCAGCCAGACGCTATGGCAGCACTTGGCGCTGATGCTTACTTTATAGTTGCTCAAGCTATTAACAAGGCAGGTGGCTGCAAGGCTAAACCTGACAAGATCAACTACTACATCAGGCATACAAAGAACTTCAAAGGCGTAACAGGTGTTATTACAATTGATCCTGAGACTGGAAACGCTATCAAGAGTGCTGTTATTAGGAAGGTTAAGAACGGTAAGTTTGTATACGTAACAACGGTCAATCCTTAAAATTTTAAACAAAAAAGGGGGCTTTAAGCCCCCTAAAATTTTTATTGGTGGGGTAAAATGAATCTAACGATCGTTTTGCAACAGCTTGTTAACGGAATTTCGCTTGGTAGTTTGTACGGTCTTGTGGCTATCGGATACACAATGGTTTACGGCGTCATCAGGTTAATCAACTTTGCACATGGCGATATCATGATGGTAGGAATGTATTTCGCCTTTACGGGTATTGCAATGTGGTTTTTGCCGTGGTGGGCTGCATTCCTGCTATCTATGCTTGCAAGTTCGCTTGTGGGTGTGATCATAGATAGGGTTGCCTACAAGCCTTTAAGAAATGCAAGTAGGATTTCTGCTTTAATCACAGCAATCGGTGTGTCATTTTTCTTAGAGAACTCGTTTTTGGTTATCTATGGAGGTGTTCCAAAGGCTTTCCCCGTGCCCTCACTTTTCGGCGGAGCTATAAACATTCACGGTGTTATCTTTCCAAATATTGCAATAATTACACCTATAGTTGCAATAATATTTTTGATGATCCTCCTATTCATTTTGCACAAAACGAAATACGGCATGGCTATGAGAGCCCTATCTTTGGATTTTGAAACAGTGAGGATTATGGGTGTTAACGTTGATTTGGTTATTTCCGCAGTATTTGCTATCGGATCGTTTTTGGCTGCTTTGAGCGGTATATTCTGGGCCATGAGATACCCGGCGATCAACCCATTAATAGGAATTATGCCCGGATTAAAGGCATTTGCAGCAGCAGTGCTCGGTGGAATAGGCTCCGTTACCGGTGCGGCAATAGGTGGTTTTATAATTGGAATTTCTGAGATTTTGATTGTTGCACTGTTTCCATCACTTGCAGGTTACAAAGACGCATTTGCTTTTCTTTTCTTGATATTCGTTCTTTTGTTTAAACCAACAGGCATTATGGGCGAAGACTTAGAGAGGGGGCGCTTCTAAACCATGAAAATCGATAGAAACAATATTTTGACGGCTCTATCTATACTTGTCTTTTTCCTGTTTGTTTGGTGGGGTAACCATCACTTGACGGCCTATGCAGTTAGAGTTTGGGAAGACACGTTGATATTTTTAATGCTTGCTGCGGGCTACAATCTTATAAACGGTGTAACGGGTCAGTTCTCTTTAGAGCCCAATGGCTTTGTGGCTATAGGAGCTTATGTTACGGCAATATTGATTTTGACGCCTGCACAGAAGGAATCCATGTTTATAATAGAACCAATGGTGCCATGGCTTGCCCATTTGCACATGTCCTTTTTACCCGCCTTGATTATAGGTGGAATTGTTACGGCTATTGTTGGTTTTTTGCTTGGATTCCCTGTGTTCAGGGTTAGGGGGGATTACCTTGCAATCGTCACATTGGGTTTTGGTTTGACGATTAGGGTTGTTTCGAACAACACTATAACGATAACAAACGGCTCTTTGGGCTTAAAGGGCTTGCCCACTTACACTAATATCTGGTGGTGTGCCGTCTGGGCCGTTGTTGCAATGATTGTCATCATGAGAATTGTTGATTCAGCATTTGGCCGTGCAATGAAGGCAATTAGAGACGATGAGGATGCAGCCATTGCTATGGGTATTAATACGTTGTGGATAAAACAGATAGCATTTGTTACTGCGGCTTTCTTTGAGGGTGTGGGCGGTGGTTTGCTTGCCAGTTTGATCACGATCATATCACCTACAATGTTCACATTCTTCTTAACATTTGAGCTTCTGATAATTATCGTTGTTGGCGGTCTTGGTAGTATGACGGGTACGGCCATAGCCACACTGCTTGTTGTTTGGGGTAGCGAGCTATTAAGGGTTGTAGAACAACCAATGAATATTTTTGGACTTCAGATACCGGGTATTCCTGGTATGAGAATGGTTATTTTCTCCATTCTTTTGATTGTTATCATGATATTTGCGAGGGAAGGAATTATGGGTCAAAGGGAGTTCTCCTGGGATTGGTTATTCAATAAAATCAAAGGAAAGAGAGCTTAAATCGCCATGAGTGAAGTAATTCTAAAGTGTGATAGATTGACTATGAGATTCGGTGGCTTAACTGCTGTTAGAGATTTCTCCATAGAGATAAAGGAGCACATGATCTTTGGTCTCATTGGCCCAAATGGTGCAGGTAAAACAACGGCTTTTAACATGATAACGGGAAACTTGAAACCCACAGAGGGTAGAATATACTTTTACGGTCAGGACATTACAGGTTTGAAACCGTATAAGATCGTTTCCTTGGGCATGGCAAGAACGTTCCAGAACATAAGGCTATTCTCAAATCTTTCAGTTTTAGAAAACGTTTTAACCGGTTTTCACCACAAACTAAAGTACAACCTTATTGACGCAATTCTTAGGACGCCGCGCTTTTACAAGTACGAAAACCAGATGAAAGAAGAGGGTATGGCTTTGCTTGAAAGCGTTAGATTGGCCGATAAGGCAAACTTCAGGGCGAGCGAATTGCCTTATGGTGAAAGGAGAAAGGTTGAGATTGCACGTGCTTTAGCTACAGGACCAAAGCTTTTGCTTTTGGATGAGCCAGCTGCCGGTATGAACCCACAGGAGACACTTGATCTTATGTATTTCATTCAAGAGATTAAAGACAAATTCAATTTGACGATATTCCTAATTGAGCACGATATGAAATTTGTTATGAACCTATGCGAGACAATAGCCGTTTTGGATCACGGTGTAAAGATAGCCGAAGGAAAACCAGAAGAGATAAGAACAAATCCTGATGTAATAAAGGCGTATCTGGGAGATATCAATGCTTGAGGTAAAAAACTTAAACGTATTTTATGGGGTTATACATGCTGTTAAGGGTATAAGCTTTAGCGTTCCAGATGGTAAGATTGTTACTCTAATTGGAGCAAATGGCGCAGGAAAGTCGTCTACTTTGAAGGCAATAGCAGGCCTTGTAAGACCTAAGGGCAGCATACTCTTTAAGGGCAAAGAGATAAACAAGCTGCCTGCTCATGAGATATCCAAACTCGGAATAGCCCTTGTTCCAGAAGGCAGAAGAGTGTTTGTTAACTTGACAATACTTGAGAACCTGCGTATGGGCGGATTTAATAAGAAGCTCAGCGAATTAGAGCCCCTTTATGAGAAGATGTTTGAGTTGTTCCCCATTTTGAAGGAAAGGGCTTATCAAAAGGCGGGAACTTTGTCGGGTGGAGAGCAGCAGATGTTGGCCATTGCAAGGGCTTTGATGAGCGAACCGGAGCTTTTGATGCTGGACGAGCCGAGTTTGGGTTTGGCGCCACTGATTGTCGCTGAGGTTTTTGATATATTAAAAGAGCTAAACAATCAGGGTAGGACTATACTCTTGGTTGAGCAGAACGCAGCCCAAGCTTTGAAACTTGCAGACTATGGATACGTCTTGGAAAACGGAACTATTGCTTTAGAAGGCGAGGCGAGTGGCTTACTTGAGAATGATGAAGTGAGAAAGAGATACTTGGGCGAAGATTGATTTTTCTTGACTTTTAATCTTTCTTGTTCTATATTTCGAAACCATGAAAGTCGGAAGTAAGATTAGAGAGATTAGACTGCGCAAGAATATGACGTTGAGAGACTTAAGCAAGCGCTCGGGATGCTCTTTGGGCTTTTTGTCTCAGGTTGAAAGGGATCTTGTCTCTCCCACCATATCAAGTTTGAGACGCATTGCAGACGCTTTGGATATAAACATTATTTCTCTGTTTGAGGAGCG
>WFQR01000045.1 GCA_015486955.1 Hippea sp.
ATCCCCGTTCTCTCTCCGGAACAACTATTAGAAAAGTTAAATTCTTAAAAATCTAAACGCACTTTTTATATCAATCAGCTTAAAAAACTTGACAAAAAATGAAAAATAGTGATTATTCAGGGTAGTTTTTTAGTGGAGGAATGATATGGATACCGCCACAAGAGAAGAGTTGAAAGAGAGGTTGTTGAGCTTAAAAAAAGAGATAAGCGCAAGAATAAAAAAGAACCTTGAAAAAGTAAACTCCTTTCAATTAAAGGGGGACGAAGGGGATTTTTCAAGCGCAGTCTACTCAAGGCAAGTCATTTACGACCTGATAGAAAAGGACAGAAACCACCTAAGGGAAATTGAAGAATCTCTGTACGATATAGAAAAGGGCACTTACGGTATCTGTAAGAGGTGTGGTAAAGAGATAGAAATAGAAAGGATGAAAGCCAAACCAACGGCTAAATACTGCATAGCTTGTAGACGGTTAATTGAGTCTGGTAAATAGTTTTTTATCGTTTTTGTTCCCTAACAGATGTCTTATATGCGGTAATAAGAGTGCGTTTTTCATATGCGATAGTTGTATCTGTTCTTTAAATACAAAATTTAACCGATGTGATAAATGTTCAAGTCCAATACCATCTCAAGCGGGCTTGTGCAGTGTTTGCCTTAAGGAGAAGAGGTACTTTATCAAAGGATACTCGCTTTTTAATTACAAAGATAATTATATTGCAAAAATAATTGAATTGATAAAATTCTACAGCGTTTTCGGATTGGTTGGCCTGTTGGATCATTTCAAAGAAGAGATAAAAGAGGTCGATTTTTGGGATAGAGTTGATTACATTATACCTGTTCCAATGCATGCAAAATCCATACGTAAAAGGGGCTTTAATCAGGCTGTTCTAATTGCAAAAAAGATCAGCAAAATAGTTAGAAAACCTGTATGCTACGACTGTGTCATAAAGGTTAGACAAACAAAATCCCAGGTTGGTTTGAGCATGAAAGAGAGAAAAACAAACCTAAAGGGTGCTTTCGGCGTTTTAAAACTAAAAAAGGATATGAAAACTGTTGCCATTGTAGATGATGTATTTACCACAGGATCAACAATAAACGAGATCGCAAAGCTTTTAAGCAAATACTCTATACAAAGCTACTTCTTCACTTTGGCCTCAACACCAGCAATGGTATGAACTATAAATGGCCTATAAATATTTAGATCCTTAATACCATACGTATCTAACATACATGCTGCCAAAGCACTAAATCTTGTTTTAAATACTTGCATTATCGGTGTAATTTTCGTATAAGTTCAATAACAAACTAATGGGTTAAAGACAGTGGAAGAATTGAAAAAGTGGTACTTGTCAAAGAGCATAAAATTTAAAATTATCAGTGCTTATATCTTTTCCTTGATTATTATCGGCATTGTGGGTTATGGTTATTACATCTACATGAACGTAAAATCAATCAACAGAGAAGTAGAACTTTACAGACAAAGGCTTATAGACACGCAAAAGTCTGCTGTTAAAAGCATAGTTAATGTGGCTTTGGACGGTATCGAGAGTTACTACGATCAGTACAAAAACGGTGAAATAACAGAGGGCGATGCAAAGATCAAAGCAATTAAGTTTGTTTACTCTATTCGCTACAATATAGCCAAAAACATGAATTCGTATAACTACGTCTGGATCAACACAATAGACGGCATAATGATACTGGACCCACCAAAACCACTACTAAACGGCAAAAACGTTTGGGATATGAAGGACAAAAACGGTGTCTATCTCTTTAGGGAAATGGCGCGTGTTATTAAAAGTGAAGGTGGTGGGTTTGTGCATTACTGCTGGGCAAAATTGGGTGAAAACAATAACAAATGCTATCCAAAAATATCCTACGTTGGCTACTTCTATCCCTGGAAATGGGTAGTGGGGAGTGGTTTCTACCTGGATGAAATAGATAAAGCCGTAACATCTTACGCTGAAAGAAAAAAACACGATATGGTCATAACTATCATATACAGCGTCCTAATTGGCGGTATAATATCATTCATTGCGGCATTGGTGTTCTACTACATAATTTCGTACATAACGGACTACCTAAAAACCATAGGAGAGCTATCCGAAAAACTGGTTCAGGAAGAGATTTCTCCAAGTCTCAAATTACCATACACCGGACAAGATGAATTAGGCTCCCTGGTTGAACACTTCAACAAATTCGTCGATGAAAGCTATAAACTCGTAGTCTTCAAAAAGACGATCGAGGAAGACTTGGATGTAAACGCAGTATACAAACGCCTCTTTGATTTGATCAGGGACGAATTCAAAATCAAACTCTTCAACGTATTCGAAGTGGACAACAGCAAACACGCATTAAAACACGTAACGGTGTACGGCAATGAGAAACTCATGTGCAAACAGGAAATCCTGATCAACTGTATGATGTGCCGTGCTGTCAGAACAGCTAAAGATGTGGACTCTTTTGTAGAAAAAGAGGTCTGCTTAAGCTTTAACGCTGTTGGAGTAAAAAATCATGTATGCATACCACTCCTCGTGGGTGGCAGCGTTGGTGCAGTGGTTCAATTGATATTTGATGAAAAGGAGAAAACAGAGGAAATAGAGAGGAAAATCAAAAGGCTAAAGGTGTTTTTGAAGGAAGCTGCACCGGTAATCGAGGCAAAAAGACTACTTGCACGGCTGAGGGAGTCGACATTAAGGGATCCGTTGACGGGCATCTACAACAGGCGATTCTTGGATGAATTCTCACCCACATTTATAGCAACAATCAAACGCAGGAACACAAAAGCAGGGATATTGATGATTGACATAGACTTCTTCAAGCAAGTAAACGACGTTTACGGTCATAACATCGGCGATGAGGTTTTAAAAGCAGTTGTGCGTGCCATTACAAGAAGTGTGAGGGAATCCGACATTGTTGTGAGGTTCGGTGGGGAGGAGTTTGTCGCTTTACTGCAGGATGTTGACGAAAAAACCGCAATGGGCATAGCGGAACGCATAAGGTCACAGGTGGAAAAGACAGAAATCAATGTACAAGGTAATGTTTTAAGGAAAACGGTGAGCATTGGCGTGTCCATATTCCCAGATGACTCCAAAAATCTGTGGCAATGTATAAAATTTAGCGATGTGGCCATGTACAAGGCCAAAGAATCGGGCAGGAATAGGGTAGTTAGGTTTGAATCCTCTATGTGGACAGAGGAAAACTACTGATCACTTCAGATTTTCCTTTGAATCTATGTAAATCGTAACAGGGCCGTCATTTATAGAAAAGACATCCATGTGTGCGCCAAAAACACCCGTTTCAGTGGGTATTCCATGTTTGTTCTTCAAAATTTCAACAAACCTCTCATAAAAGCTTTCCGCTTTTTCAGGCTCTGCAGCATAAAAATAAGAAGGCCTATTGCCCTTTTTTGTGTCCGCTGCAAGTGTAAACTGGCTCACAACAAGACACGATCCGTTGACATCTAATAAAGATAGATTGAACTTTCCGTTATCATCGGGAAAAATCCTCATGTTAATGATCTTTTTTGCGAGGTACTCTAAATCCTTTTCCGTGTCATCCTCACACACACAAAGATAAACAAGTAAGCCTTTATCTATTGCACCGACTGTTTTACCATCAACAACGACCTTTGCATCCCTAACCCTTTGAATAACGGCTCTCATGGTTTAAATCTTCAACATCTTAAGTGTATTTAGCGGCTGGTTAACATAATTAACGGCTTCCTTTAGTAGCTTGTTCTTCAAAACCGTTAAAACATTTTTATCCAACCTTTGCAGTGGCTTCTCTTTTTGCTTTAGTATTGTTTGTATAGTATCAAGCTCCTTTGCCGTAAATTCACCTATCTTCAAAACACCGTTTGTATCCAAAAATTTATACAAAAAATAAACAATAGAGGAATGCGCATCCCAGATTTTAAGTTTGTTTAAGCCATCAAGCAGAACACTTAAGCCGCTGTTTGACCTGTAGGTAATCTCTAAAAAGAACATGGCCAAAGATAGCTTAGAAAAAGAGCCACGTATTTGGTCAAACCTGTCGAGTATATTTACGGCATCAACGATTAAGTAACCCTTATTCTCGTTTTTTATTCTACCTTGAACCTCCATAAGCGTCAGTGTATCTAAGTCTGTGTGTTTACCGTAGATAACCAAATCCACATTGCCCTCTTCATTGATAGCTTTAACGAACATCCTGTTTTCCATATCAACACAGTAAGAGCTAATACACTTGAACTTAAACATGCTTATTTATATACTTTTTGCGGTTTTAGAGCAAAAAATTTTGGAGGCGTTATGATAGTTGTTACAGGCGGTGCCGGTTTTATTGGAAGCAACATCGTCAGGGGCTTGAATAAGGACGGGATTAAGGACATACTCATTGTGGATAACCTAAAAAATTCAAGGAAGCATCTAAACTTAAATGCACTTGAATTTTACGACTTTTTGGATAAAGAAGACTTTATTGAAAATCTGGATAAGCTTAACAAAATAGATTTAATCTTCCATCAAGGCGCATGTTCAAACACGCTTGAAACAGACGGTAGATACATGATGAAAAACAACTACGAGTATTCAAAAATGCTACTGCATTACGCTTTGGATAAAAACATTCGCTTTATCTATGCCTCAAGTGCCTCTGTCTACGGCTTGGGTAAAAATGGCTTTAGCGAGGAGAGGAAAAACGAGTTTCCCTTAAATATATACGCTTTCTCAAAGTTTCTGTTGGATCAATACGTCAGAAGGGTGGCTCTAAACAACAATTCTACGCAAGTTGTAGGTTTGAGGTACTTTAATGTCTACGGTCCGAACGAGCACCACAAGGGCAAAATGGCATCCGTTATCTACCATTTCCACAACCAGATACAGGACGATGGAACAATAAAACTATTCGAGGGTAGTGACAAATTCAAAAGGGATTTCGTCTACATAGGCTGCGTTGTGAAGGTTAACCTATTTTTCCTGAACAACCCAAACATAAGCGGGATCTTCAACGTTGGCACAGGTAAGGCAGAAAGCTTCTTAAAGGTGGCCCAAATCATGCAATCCCTATACCCCAATGTCAGAATAGAGTTTGTCAAGTTCCCAGAGGAACTAAAGGGCAAATACCAGACCTTCACCCAAGCTGACCTTAGTAGATTAAGAGCCGTTGGTTACAAGGACGAATTCACACCCATCGAAATTGGCATAAAAAAATATGTCGAAACCTTAAAATCAACGGGTGGTGTTTTGATTGGATAGAAAAACACTCATTTACTATTTTGATCTCATCACAGTTTTAACAAAGAAAGAGATAAAAGTTCGTTACAAAAACAGCGCTCTTGGTTATGTGTGGTCTATAGCCAACCCACTGATGTATGCTATAATCTTTTACTTCGTCTTTAAAATAGTTATGAAGTTCAACATAAAAGAGTATTCGCTTTTTTTGATTTCTGGACTTTTCCCTTGGCAGTGGATAAGCAACTCTATAACAGGTGGAGCTAATTCATTCATAGGCAATGCTTCACTCATAAAAAAGGTAATCTTTCCCCGTTTTTTTCTGCCTTTGGCACAGGTTCTTAATGACGCATTTCACTTTATCGTGTCAATTCCTGTGATAATGGTATTTTTACTGTTTTATCACAGAGTTCCGTCTTTGAATTGGTTTATCTATCTACCCCTTATGTTGATACCCACATTTCTAATCGCTTATGGGTTCTCATTGCTTGTTGCCTCCATGAACATCTTTTTCAGGGATTTTCAATACATAATCGGCTTAATAATGACCCTCCTGTTTTATTTGACGCCTGTATTTTACGATATGAGTTTTGTTCCTAAAAAATACAAAAATCTTGTGCTCATAAATCCTTTTACGCCGTTAATTACCAACTGGAGAGAACTGTTTATGCACAACAATCTCAACTTTACCAATTATGCATTGTCCATTCTTTATTCCATAATCGTTCTCGTGATCGGCTTTGCCGTATACAAAAAACTTCAAGTAAGATTTGCAGAGGTAATATGAGCGAAACTGCCATCGAGTTCAATCATGTTCAAAAGATATATTACCTTTACACAAGTATCGGTTTTAAAGAGCTCTTGCTCCACCCAATAAAGTACAGAAGGGAAAAAAGAAAAAGGGCGCTGATTGCCATAAACGACATAACCTTCTCGGTAAAAAAAGGCGAGGCCTTTGGGCTTACTGGACCAAACGGATCGGGGAAAAGCACAATACTGGGCTTAATCGCGGGCGTATTAAAGCCCGATAGGGGCACAATAAAAACAAACGGTCGCATAGCTCCTCTTCTTGAGCTTGGTGCAGGTTTCCACCCCGAATTAACAGGCAGAGAAAACATCGTGTTAAACTCCATCATTCTCGGCATGACAAAGAAGGAAGTGGAAAAGAAAATGGACGAGATAATAGAGTTTTCTGAACTTGGAGATTTTGTGGATCAACCCATAAGAACGTATTCATCTGGCATGTTGGCAAGACTGGGTTTTTCGGTTGCCGTGCACATTGACCCAGAAATACTGCTCGTTGACGAAATTTTAGCTGTGGGTGATGAGAATTTCCAAAAGAAGTGCATCGACAAAATGATGTCTTTTAAAAAGAATGGCGTTACAATTGTGTTTGTGTCACACAGTACAGATCAGGTTCACAAAATCTGTGATAGAGTTGCACGGTTAGAAAAAGGAAAGCTTTTGTCCATAGAGAACGCATAATGTACTATTTTTTGTTCAAATTATTTTTTTACTCCATTTTTCTGATATTCAACCTATATATTTCCTTTGATCTTCATTACCTGTTTCTCCACCTACGAGGTGGAAATCTTTTTAGTTATACATGGGTTATACCCGTCTACATTCTCATGTATTTCTTCAATCGTCTTTTAACCTTTAGAACTGTGAACTCACAGGAGTTTGTATTGACAGTGAGAGCGAATCTTTTGTCGCTTTTAACCATTGTTCTTTTGCTTTTTATTGAAAAAAAAGGCATATCCTACTCAAGGGGCATTATTCTGATCCATTTTATTCTGAACAATCTCATCCCCGTTTACATGTACTTTACAAAAAAAATCTTTATGCAGCTTCCCTTTTTAAGAGAACCGGTTTTGGTTATTTGCGATGACGATGGACTTAAAAACATTAGGCAATGGTTTGTTAAAGACAATGCCTTTGGCTTCGACGTCCGAAGGATAGTGAGGATAGACAAAATCAAAGATCTGCCTGATAAAATCAATGTCAAAGATTACTATGCAATGATAATAGCAGCAAGCACATTAAAAGCAACAAGAATCTTTTATCTAATAGACAAACTGCAGCCAATTGTTAAAAGAATTATAATACTTCCATCCTTGTCCCGAGTTCCGATAGTAAACGTCCAAACAGTATCCTCAATAAACAACAAAGGCCTCGCTTTGTTTGTCCACAATAATCTCTTAAACCCCGTTCATAGGATTACAAAAAGTGTGCTTGATATAACGCTGAGTTTGGTGTTTATCGCAGTTTTGATACCTGTTTTTTTAATTATATACATAGCGGCTTTTATAGATACAAAAGGCCATCCAATTTTTGTTCATGAGAGGATAGGCTACAGAGGTAAAACATTCAGAATGTACAAGTTTAGAACAATGAAACTAAACGCGGATGAAATACTAAAAGAAGCCTTAAAGAAGGATGAGGATTTGCGTAAAGAGTGGAATGAAAACTTTAAGCTCAAAAACGACCCGCGTGTAACAAAGTTGGGAAATTTTTTAAGAAAAACATCACTTGATGAATTGCCCCAGTTTTTCAATATAATCAAAGGCGAAATGTCTTTGGTGGGTCCACGTCCCATCATTAAAGAGGAAATAGAAAAATACGGCGAGTATTTTGAATACTACAAATCCGTAAAACCAGGAATAACGGGCTTGTGGCAAGTAAGTGGAAGAAACGATGTGAGTTACGACGAAAGGGTAAGAATGGATGTGTGGTACGTTAGGAACTGGTCGGTTGGACTTGACATAGTGATACTTTTGAAAACAATCTATTCTGTAATATCATTAAAAGGTAGCTATTGATGAGAAGTTGCTTGTGTGGTAAAATTGTGCAAATAAAGGAGGTAGGGTTATGAGAAAGGTGAGTAGAAAGGGTTTTACATTGATTGAACTATTGGTGGTCATGATTATAATAGGGCTTTTGGCTTCACTTGTAGCACCTAAGCTGTTTAACAAATTGGGCGAGTCAAAGCAAAAAACAGCTAAAGCTCAAATACAGATGATAGAGACGGCGTTGGATGCCTTTAGGCTTGATGTAGGCAGATACCCAACGACACAGGAAGGCTTAAAAGTGCTCTGGAAAAATCCAGGCAATATTAAAAAATGGGACGGCCCATACCTGCCAAAGCCCATAAAGGCTGATCCATGGGGAAATCCCTATATCTACAAGTGTCCGGGTGATCATGGACCGTACGATCTTTATTCACTTGGGGCTGACGGTAAACCAGGTGGTACAGGAGAAAACGCAGACATAACAAGTTGGGAATAAGCTGAATGAACATAAAAAAAGAGTTAATAGGCCAAATCCTTCAAAGTAAGGGCTACTGCACAGAAGAAGACATAGAGAAAGCATTAGAAATTCAGAAAACCTACGGCCAACATGTGAGAATTGGTAGGGTATTGATGAACATGGGTGTTATCACAGAAGAACAGCTCTTGGATGCCCTATCCTATCAATTCGGCGTCGATTTCTTGAGAGAGATTGACGATGTGGACGTGATAGACATAGGCCTAAACAAAGAAATCTTTGTCAACAACAACGTTTTTCCCATAAAACAAACGGAGGATAAAATCTATATATTAACAAACGACCCACTGCAAATAGAGCTTTTCTCTTTGATAGAGGAGACAACATCAAAATCCGTAGAGATCATCTTAACCACAGAGGAAAACCTTCAAAAAGCCATATCTAAGGTAAAAGAAGACATCATTGCAAAGGAAGAAGAACTTGCTTTGGATATTGACGAGGAAATAGATAGGCTCAAAGAGCTCGCATCCGAAGCACCTGTTATAAAACTCGTTAACTCTATTTTAACAAAGGCTATAGATTTCAATGCAACAGACATTCACTTTGAATCGCTCAAAACAAAAATGAGGGTTAGGTTCAGGATAGATGGCGTGCTAAAAACGTTTGACTATATTCCCAACAACCTAAAACTCGCTGTAATTGCAAGATTAAAACTTTTAAGCGGCATGAACATTGCCGAATCAAGACTTGCACAAGACGGAAGGATAGCCGTAAGGATTGCAGGCAAGCCCATTGATATAAGGGCATCCTCCTTGCCGACGCAGTACGGCGAGAGCTTTGTTTTAAGGATTTTGCTTGAAGAAAACACATCGTATTCACTCGATAATCTGGGCTTTTACAAAGACCATGTGGAGATTATAAGACAGATAACAAGGAAACCCAACGGCATATTTTTGACCACCGGCCCAACGGGTTCAGGTAAAACAACAACGCTTTACTCCATACTCTCAGAACTAAATTCCGATGAAGTAAAGATAATCACTGTCGAAGACCCAATAGAGTACGAGCTTGAAGGAATAAATCAGGTTCAGGTTAAAGCAGAAATAGGTAGGACATTTGCATCGGCTTTGCGTAATATTTTAAGGCAGGATCCCGATATAATAATGGTAGGTGAAATTAGGGATCTTGAAACAGCAGAGATGGCCATACAGGCTTCCCTTACAGGGCATCTCGTTCTATCAACGCTCCACACAAATTCGGCTTTAGCTTCCATTACACGACTGCTTGACATGGGTGTTGAGTGGTTTTTGATTAAGGCATCCGTAATTGGAGTAATGGCCCAGCGTCTTGTTAGAACCGTTTGCCCGTATTGTGCTGAGGAGACCGAAATCCCCGAAGGCTTGTGGAAGCTATACAATATGGATAATCTGGTTAAAAAGTACGACCTGAAAAATGTATCACCAAAGAAAGGAAAGGGCTGCAAGCACTGCAACTACACTGGATACAAGGGCAGAACGGTAATATCAGAAATAGCACCATTTGACGAGAAGCTTCAAAGAAAATTTGATGAGGACAAAAATTTCGATGACATGAATGAACTGGGTTATAGAACAATGAGAGAAGATGGATTGTTGAAGGTTTTAGAGGGAAAAACAACCATTGAAGAGGTTCTAAGGGTAACCTGATGGTTCTTGAATATGTAGGCGTTACAAAAAGTGGCGAAAAGATAAGGGGAGAGTTTTTAGGCACGAAGGAAGAGTTAATAAGAAGCCTGCAAAAGGAAGGTATATTTGTCATATCGATACAAGAGTCAAAGAGAAAAAAGAAGGGCGGCAAATATACATTGGAGGATTTTGCATCTGAAATAGAAGAACTGTCTTACCTTGTAGGATCTGGTTTACAAATAGACAAAGCCATCTCCACTCTCATCAAGAACTCAAAAAAAACAACATCCATAGAGATGTGGGAAGCAGTTTTAGGAGAGCTAAAAAGCGGAAAACAACTATCCATGTCCATAAAAGAGGTGTTAAGCAAAAAAAAGATACCAATAAGCGATTTTTACATAAACATCCTATCCGTAGGCGAAGAGGTGGGCAATCTCCAATCAGCTTTAAAGGATGTTTCAAAACACCTACAGTTCAGGCTCAAGATAAAAAGGGACACAATCTCTGCATTGGGTTATCCTATATTCTTGGTCTTTGTAAGTATTGCGGCTATTTTCTTTGTTGCCTACTTTATCCTGCCCCGCTTTTCATCAATTTTTACACCAAAAGAGTTTGAAAATCTGCCCACCCTATCAAAACTATTTATCGGTTTTGGCATGTTTGTGCACAACAACATGGGTATGGTTCTTTCCCTGTTTTTTATGTTCATTGCATTAATCGTGCTCCTATTTAGCCTTGATAAACCAAGAAAAATCATCTCGGATTTTTTTCAGGGCCTGCCCTTTGTGAGAGATATAGCCATAGAATTTCACATAGCAAATTTGTGTTCTTCGCTTGGTGCGATGCTTGAGGGTGGTGTGGATATTGGGCGCGCCATGCGACTTGCAGCCAAAGTGGTAGACCACAAAACCCTAAAAAACATTGTCCTTCAAACAGCGGAAAGCATAAAAAAAGGCATAAAAATCAGTGACAACTGGGCAAAATACAGCATCATACCTGACGATGTAATATCTTTGGTTGCTGTTGGCGAAAACTCGGCCACTTTAGGTGAAGTATTCTCAAAGCTGGGCGAGAGGCATCTTGAAAATTTCAAAATAAAGATATCAAGGGCGATGGTGTTTTTAGAGCCCGCGATGATTGTTCTATTGGGTGTTTTTATTGGCTTAATCGTTGTATCAATAATGCTTGCCGTTTTGAGTTTAACAAATGTCTCATAGAGGTTTCACGCTGATCGAGATGCTCATAGTGATCCTTATTATAGCCATAACATCTGCCGTTGTCGCACCTGTAGCTTACAAAAGCGTAGAGAAGTTCAATAAGCTCATTTCTAAGGCTAAAGAGAGAAGCATAGAAAAAAGGGTAAACTTTCTATCATTTATTAGCGATTCACAGTGCAAGATAGAGAAAGACGTAATTATATGCGGGGACATGAAGTATGTGCTCAAGTAAGGGGTTTACATTAATTGAGGTGTTGATAGCTTTCATTATCCTCATGATTTCTATCTCTGTAGCAACGGCGGCATACAAGGAATATAGAATAGTTGTACAAAAACAAAAAAAAGCTGAACGCATGTTTATTGCAGCAATCTCTTTAATGAACAAATTAAAAAGCATGAAGGTAAATTTAAGAATGAATGAGCAGGAAGGAAAATTTAACGGTCTTAGCTATAAGATCAAAGTAAAAAGAATAGCTGCAAAAAGAAACTATATTTATTTTTTTAACAAAAGAGGAAATAAAGGTAATTTTCTAATCACCTTGTATAAAATAACACTGACTGTAGGTAATAAAAACTTCATACTATATAAAACCCAATTTCAGAGGTTGCATTGAAATCAGTGGAAAAAAAAATTAAAGGCTTTACCCTTATCGAGCTTCTTGTGTCGATCCTCATTTTCTCTCTGCTAATAGGTATTGCCTCATACTCATTTAGTTTCTTTGTTCAGCAAATAAGAAAAATTTTCACACCTTACCCAGAAAAAGCTATGAAATTTTCAAATTTAAACAGCGTATTAAACAGTTCATTTTTTTATGTCAGACAAATACCTTCATCTAAAGGTATATTATTTAAATATTTGTTCCAAGGGACATCGAAATATATAGTTTTTGTATCATCAGCTAAGTCATCAATTACAGATAACTTAGCTTTGTGCAAATTGTACGTAAGAAACAAAAATTTGATTTTACAAGAATACCCTCTATATAACCAAAAGTACGATTACATAAACCCAAATATGTATAATATCTTAAAAAATAATAGACCAAAAAAAGAAATCATAATATTAAAAAACGTGAAAGGGATAAAAATTGCGTATTATAAAGGGAAAGATAAGTATGATATTTTGGATGGAGATATTCCACAAGAAATAGATCTACAAATCACCTTAGAAAATTCAAAAACCATACTATTCATTTTTCATATTGAATCAAATTTCTACAATAAAAACCTATATTCCCAACATTTATACCAGATTCAAAAAAACGGGTTATAAATATGTATAAAAACAAAAACGAAGGATCGGCAATGATAATAGTATTAATCATATTTATAATATCCTTTGCAATATCCTATTTTGAAATAAAAACGTCAAAATTAACATTAGAGTCTACAGAGATGCTCATAAACAAACTACATGCCATCTTCGGTGCGGAATCTGAGATAGAAAAACTAAAGTTCTATATATCAACCGGTCAATTATACAAAAATAAAATTATAAACAGAAGCTTACCTAACACTCCCGATAAGCTTTATCTGGATGGTAGAATTCAAAAATTAGATAAACACTCAACCATTATTATGACAGATTCGGGCAACAAACTCAATTTAAACTCAATAAACAAAAAAATAATGCTGAACTTACTAAAATTAAAGGGATTAAAGGAAAAAGCTGCTGTTTCTGCTGTAAATAGTATATTAGATTGGTACGACTTGAATTCCACTCCGAGATTTGGAGGGGCAGAGATTGACTTTTATAAAAGAAAAGGAATGAATTATAAACCAAGAAACTGCTCATGCATTCAAAGTATTTATGAGCTCAGGCTTATAAAAGGATTAAATGATCCCAAAGTATTTAATTTTATCAAAAACTATTTAATTATATCTCCCTATTGGCATATAAATTTAAACACGGTGGATGAATATATGTTGTCTGCAATTTTAGGCATACCTTTAACAATTTCAAAAAGCTTAATAAAACTTAGAAGTTTAAATAACAGCTTGACCCCTTATGACATTCGAAGAATTTTAGGATATGAGCCACCGATTTTATCTGACTATTTACTTATCTCAGAGTCTCCCACCTTTGTTATTGACATAAAAGTAAATTTCAGGTTTAATGACGCAAAGGAGGAAAAAGAGTGTGTTATTTTTTTTAAACAAGACAACAAAACACCCTACAAAGTTTTGAAATGGGTGGAATAGCAGGAAATCTAAAGGCACGTTTTTTCGATATAATCCCTACGGAAAACACGTATTTCTTAAGGACGGATCGGCCCACAAAATCAATAAACGCCAAGCTGATAGAAATGAATTTTGCCCATTTATCGCCTTTCGGCTCTCCGACTTTATCTTACTATGTAAACAAAAAGCATCTTTACATATGGTTTATTAAAAGCAAACCCCAAAAAAGGAAGATTTCAGTTCCTGAACCTTATATACTCTATAGAAGGTACTCAAAAGAAAATAGAGATATGCTGATAAAAAAGAAAGTAAGTAAAGATAAATTTTGCTTTTTAATTATAAAAAAAGGACATTTAGTGTCTCAAATAACGAATTCCAAAGACATAATGTTTGAAATAATCAAAAAAAAATACTCTCTAAATGAAAACACTGAACTCGTTGAAACAGATGCAATTAATCACAATGAAGCCAAATTATCAGAGCTGTTGGGTTTTCTCAACCCAAAGGATATCTTTGAGTTGGATTCAAGAAAAATTTTAGGAAAAATTTACGAACAAGCAAAATTGCCACTTATCACTCTTTTTCTCATCTTAAACTCAGCAAACCTTATTGCTTATAAATATGTTTCCCATCTATTGAGTGTAAGAAAAAGTCAATTAAAGAAACTCATAACACAGAATGAAAGCATAAGGATAAATTACGAAAAGCTGAGTAAGAATACAGAATTCTTTGGTAAATTCATAAACAATGAACTCTCAATACCATCTGCCTACACTGTAACCACCTTTGTGTACAAAGCTTTACTTGCTTCAAATTCTGTAATTCTTATATACAACCAAGTTGGTTCACATTTGGCTCTTACTATATCAACACAAAACGCTCCTGATACAATAAACAGGCTCATGAGGACTGGCATATTTGAAAATGTTACGGTTATAAGTGCAACACAAGGCAGCGGCAACAAAACAATTCTTAATCTTGACATAAAAATAAAAAATTTTGCAAACTTGGGAAATAAAAAAAATGGATAGATTTTTATTAACCTTGCTTGTATTAGTAGGTGTATACGTTTTTTGGGTAAATGGTATTAACGAAAAAACGTGGGAAAAAGTTAGAGAATTAAAAACTATCGACTATAGAATTGCGAAAGAGGAATTTATTAGGAGCAAATCAAGAGAGATAAGAAAAATATACCCGAAGCAATTAAGAATAATAAAGCAAAACAACAACTTGCTGTATTCATCAAAAAATAGGGACTCGTTTATCATGGGGAATCTCCAATCTCTATTAAAAGAGGCTGCCAAAAAAAATCATATAAAACTAATAAATGTGAATTGGGGATTTGTAGAGAATAAAGATGGTTATTCAGTTTTACCAATATCATTTATGGCGAAAGGTTATCCACAAGATATAGAATCATTTATAAAAGACATAATTTACAACGGCAAGAAAATAATAAGATTTAAAATTATGAAATTGACACGTGCTAAGGATAATTTGGTTATCAACGGTGTCATTCAATCTTACAAGAGATTAGAATGAAGAATTACAAGTATAGCGTTTGGGTTAGCATATTTTTGGCAATTGGTGTAATTATTTACTATTGGGCATCATTCAAACCCATATTTTTATCAAAACAACAAGGACAATTTACCTTCAATATACCTAAAATCCCAAGCCTTAAAAAATATCTTTCTGTACCAAAAAACACCCCTGAAATTTTACTTATTGGGAACGCTTGGGGAATTGGAAACTCAGGTAATGTAAATGGAGCAAATCTGATTAAAAGAAACTACGGCTTTATTTATAAAAGATCCAACAACAAGGATGCGGTTTGTTTAATCTCGGATTGTTCCTATATGTGGGAATTATATGGAATATCTTATGTATTTGGAAATTACTCTGCTCTCTTTTATAATCCTAAGTTAAAAAAATTTAAGTATGTGACCACAGGGGAACTACTTGATACCAATCTTAAGGTATTAAAAGTCTCAGATGAAAAAGTTGAGTTAGAATTTAATTTTGATAACAAAAGTCAGCTATTTACATTAAAAATTTTCAACATAAATTTCACACCCAAAAACGGAGGTGTAAAGAAATGAAAAAGCTCCTAACTATGCTCCTTGTTGCGGCTTTCCTCTCAAGTTGCTCAGTAAAGAATGAAGTATTGAAATTACCAAAAATACCCGATATGGGATTAAATAAACCCACCCAATACACCCAGAAAAAAACAAACACAAACTACAGTGAAAAAACAAATATCGAAAAAAGTGTAAAAATTGAATATGTGCCAATGCCCTATGAAGGAGGCTCTCCATGGAAATATGAATCCACCAAGGAAAGCCACCAAAAAGCCCAAAAAGGTCTAAAAGTCAGTGTAGAAGATATGCCATTAAACCAGTTTGTTAAATTGGTGTTTGGAGATATCTTAAAGGTGAGCTACTTCATGACTGTGAACGTGGAAAATAGAAAAGACAAAATTACATTAAAGATGACACAACCTATGAGCAAAGAAGATTTCATGAATGTGGTTACATCTGTGCTTTCTAAATACGGAGTGAGAATAAACGAAGAAAACGGTGTATATTTCATAAAAATAGGTGGAAGTGAACAAAAGAAATGGTTCATACCTTTTTACATAGGCAGGTCTTTACCAAACTCTTTACAAAAAGAAAGTGATAAATTGATAGGGCTGATAGTACCCGTTTACTATATAAGCCCCAACCAGTACACTGGACTAATAAAGAGGCTCGCCCTCTCACCGCAAGGGGATATAACAAACACGTACATGGGAAATGCCTTTATGATAGTTGACAGGCCCTTATATCTAAAAACTGCATTAAAACTCATAAAACTTTTTGATAGACCAACATTTTCCAACAGGATAGCCGTACTGATAAAATTAAAGTACTTGGATCCTTCAACATTCGTAGATAAATTAAAGCAGCTGCTTCCGCTTCAAGGTATTAAAATTTCAGATTCACTAAATGGACCCGGTATAATACTAAAACCAATGGATAAATTAGGATATGTATTTATCCTTTCTCCAAAAAAAAGTTGGTTAAATATAGTTGACTACTGGAAAAATAAGTTGGATGTTATTTCTGCTTTAGGAGAAAGTCCAAGAATGTTTGTGTTCTACCCAAATAACAGAAGAGCAGAAGACCTTGCAAAGATATTCTACAGCACTGCAAAAAAAGGTAAGGGATTTTTTTCCAACGTTCAAATGAGTGTAGATGAGAGCAGAAATGCAATTGTAATATCGTGCACACCCAAGGAATATCAAAAAATAGAAAGTGTTCTTGAAAAACTCGATACACTACCCAAACAGGTTTTTGTTCAGGTATCAATATTGGAAGTAACACTAACAGGTGAGCTATCCTACGGTCTTGAGTGGTACTTAAGACACAGTGGCAGATACAACGGTATACTTCAAACTACTGGAGGCCTTGGACTGGGATCAAGTGGTTTAAACTATTCTTTAGTAACGAACACATCAAAGTTTATGGCTCTTATCAACGCCTTCGCCAAAAAAAATAGAATAAATGTCCTTTCATCTCCAAGTCTTGTAGTCATGGACAATCACGCTGCGACCATTGATGTAGGAACGCAGGTCCCAACAGTAACAAGTGAGTCCACAGGGGCAAACATACAAGACAATGGCACAACAGCCTTAGTTAGGACTATACAATACAGAAACACAGGTGTAATCCTAACAATAAAACCGACAATCAATTCAAACGGCATAGTGACAATGGATGTCTCACAAGAAGTAAGTGATGCTCAAACAAACAATGTATCAAAAATAGACTCACCTTTAATCTTGACAAGATCCATAAAAACTACTATAACATTAAAAAGTGGAGAGACTTTGCTGTTGGGTGGATTAATTAAGAAAACAAAGAGTAAAACGGTGAACAAGGTTCCAATTTTGGGGGATATTCCATTGTTGGGGAATTTATTTAAGGTATCATCGTGGGGTTCAACAAAAACCGAGTTGATAATAGAGATTACTCCTTACATACTATCAGACATGAATACAGCAGAGAAGATCACAGAAAAATACAAAAGTCTTATGGATTTATTAAACAATGACTAAAAAAATTAACATTAAGCACTTGACAACTTGCGTCTTTTAGATTATAAATAGGCGTACGATGGTATGGCAAGCAAAGAAAAAGGATTGCAAGAGAATGCTAAAACTTGAAAGGGGGTGGTAATGAGAACAGCAAAAAGAAAGGAAAATAAAGGAGGAGAAATGGGTAAAGGTAGTGTTTCTGAGTTTTATGGGAAGAGAGAAAGATTAAGTAAGGGAGGTGTATGGATGAAAGGTAGAAGGAAAATAAGTTTAATAGTTGCTGCAGCTTTGGCAATTGGTGTTGTTGGATATGGTAACGTATCAAAGGCTGCTTCAGGTGTGGAGAATAACCCTATTGTATTAGAAGATAACGGAGCAACAGTAAGCTGCGACAAAGGGTTGGTGCCAATATCTTATCAATACTTACCAAATGATGGGCTCACGACCACGGCAAAAGATGTCCAAACCTACGATAATGACAGCATAGCCCAAAAGATGCTAACCGATCTTTATAGCGACAATGCTACAACTTTAAAAATGACATTTGCGCTGAAAAATGCTTCGTTCGCTGCTGATAAACTTGCACTGGTTATTGACAACGGCAGTACTTCTGCTCCATACTGTTTTGCTGCTGTACCAACAGGCAACAAAGTGGCATTCGGCTTGGATAACGCAACTGTAAGCATGAATTCTAATGTAAAATTGGGGAATATCTTAGATGGTGCAAACCACGTAAAATGGTATTTAGTAGATGCAAGCTCTTGTAATGCCAATGGACAATTGGATTCAGCTTTAGAGCAGATTACATTCAAGGTAAGCGGTAGTTTGAATCCAGGTGACAGGGTTGAGTTATCGCTTACTTCCGAGGAAAACGGTAAAACGTTCAACAATGGTTGTGTAAGAAAAGACATTTACGTAGTAGAAAATCAGTGGATTGCACATAAGTGTACTTGTACAAACGGTGACGAAACAGGCGGTATTGATACAGATAAGTTGATTGCGGGAGAGAGTGGTAATATTACTGTTGAAGATACTAAGCTTGCCGAAAGTGGAATATCCATCTATGACGCTTGTATGAGTGAAGCAAGTACAGGAAGTACATGTTGCCCAGGCGAAGAGGGAAGTTGTGGTTTATTCTGTCAAACCAGCAGTACAACTGAAAACTGTGCAATGCCTGGTATATGTGACTTTACAACACTTCATAAGGGATTATTGATTTTCACAAACAAAGATTTTGCGGGTGACAATGCAACCTACACTGTAACAAACTTAAACGATGCTACCGTAACATTTACCCTCAAAGGCAAACACCTGAACAACATAGAGAAGATCGAGTTGATTAGTGAAGATAGCGCCGATAAATACGCAAAAGCAACGGTTCTCGGTACATTCACTATTGATAACGACACGACGGCAACAGCTACTGTAAGTGGCTCAACATTATTCACGACTGCTAACAAAGAAGGTACAGATGGCCCAATTAAGTTCTCTGTAAGAATTACTCCTAAAGCTGATGCAAACTTACTACCAGATTCATTCTCTTTGAGCGCTACTATAAGTGGTGGAACATATCTTGAACATCCAGAGACTCTCAATTGGGGTGTATTTGAGCAATGGGCCTATGATACAGAGTCGACATATGTATTCAAGGTACCTTACATAAGGCAGGATAGTCAGGTAACAAGTGTCATAAGATTTGAAAATGCTGGAACAGATCCTGTTGAGCTGTCACTGTATGTAAACTCACCTAATGGTGAGGGCTGGCAATTTGTTAAGAGAATAACGGTGGATCCAGGAAAGGCTGGCACAGTATGCAGTGCAGATACAACAACATGCAACGTCGTAACTGGTGCAACACTGATCCAGTGGGCTAAAGATGCTGGCATAGATCTTGATGGTAGTGCTGGATTCGCTGTGAGAGGCGTAGGAAACGTGGATCAAAATACATTTACAGTTTACGCTTCTCAGGAAGACACAAGCATTGGAAGCTTCAGGCCTCTACCAGTTAAGATCTTGGGTGCTGATTATCAAGAGTAATGTTCACTCTCTAAAGGTAAACTTAAGAAAGGCGGGTTTAACCCCGCCTTTTTCTTTTTAAACAATAATGAATATACTGTTCATTTCTGACAACTTTAAAAAGGGTGGCTTAGAAACCCATGTTGAGACATTTTTTAAGAAACTAAAACAGCATAACAATATAGGTTTATTGTTTGCCTCAAATTTTTCTGATACACCCTATTTTAAAAGCATAGATCTATATACAGAAAAGTTATTCAATATAGAGGTTTCCGATTATTCCCCAATAGCAACACTAAAACTAAGCAAACAACTAACCAAAATAGTTGAATATAATCCTGTTGACTTAATACATGCTCATCCGTTCATATCTATACTATCTTCATTTCTGAGCGCTGTGGAGAAGAATATTCCCTTTGCATTCACTTTACATGGAAAAGCCTCTCTATTTGCGCCGGATGAAGTATCCAATCTTTTTTTGAAAACAATAGTATTTAAAAATGGTTTGGGTTTTAGCGTGAACCCATCTTTTATACCTGATGGAAATATACACTATCTGCCAAATCCTATAGATGAGGAATTCTGGAAAAACTATTCAGAATCAAATAGTGGAGAATATGTATTAATAGTTTCTCGTTTGGATACAGACAAGAGTCAGTCGGTTGCTTTAGCTTTGGGCAAATTGAAATCTTTGAATATTCCAATAATTGTTGCGGGTGATGGACAAGAAAAAGATAAACTTGAAAAAGAGCACCCATTTGCAAAGTTTGTTGGCTATAAAACGGGAAAAGAATTAAGGGATTTAATGCTTAAAGCTGCGTTTATATGCGGAATGGGTAGGGTTGTACTCGAGGCTTCTTTTTTGAGAAAACCTGTAATACTTTTAAACTATGAAGGCGATTTGATTATTTTAGATGATGAGATTTTTAAGAGAGCCAAAAACTTTAACTTCAACGGCTCTAACCTAACAGAAGAAAGTAATATATTAGATAAAATAAAAAGCGCTGTGAAGAAAAATGCTCTTCCTGTAATAAGCTGGGATTTATTAAAAGATTTTTCAGCAACTGCTGTAATAGAAAAATACATTAACACTGTAGAAAGATATATAAATACATTTAAAGGTTACGACCAATATACCAAATCTGCATGCTCCTTCTATAGAAGCTATCTGGAAAAACTGGATTACTCAAAAGAAATTGAAGGTGAAAAAGACAAATTATCAGGGGAATTAAAAATATTAAACAGCAAAATCTCTGATCTGGAATCAAAAAATTTACTTTTACAATCAAGAATAGAACTATTAGAAACAAAATTGAACGACACAAAAAATAAGTACAATTTATTAAAAGAGGAACGAGATAAAATCTTGAGCGAAAAGGAATTGCTTTACAATAGACTGGATGACATATACCGCTCAAGACTGTGGAAAGTTGTGAGAGTATATCAAAAATTTAAGAGAAAAGTCTTAAAAAAAGAAGATAAAAAACAAACATCCCTTGATTTTGAAAAACAAGCTTTAGAAATCTTAAAGGGTCAAGCTTTCAAAGGTATTGTAGTTTACCCTCCCACAGTGGATTGGAATATACCTTTGTTTCAAAGACCGCAGCACTTGGCTTTGAATTTTTCTAAATTTGGTTACCTTTATTTTCACTGTACGCCAAACGCGGGGTACGACAGTGTATCTGGTTTACACAAAATAAAAGACAAAGTTTATCTTACTGATAAGTTTAATAGCCTCATAGACATTCTGAGCAAATTAGAGGAAAATAAATATATCTTCATCCCTTCAACCAACTTAAATGTTACATCTGAGGATATGAAAAACTATAAAAACAAGGGTTTTACAGTAATTTACGACTACATAGATGAAATACACGAATCAATAACCTATGGTAATACGGATTTTATAAAAGAGAGACACGGAAAATTATCTAAAGACAATGTGGACTTAATTCTCTGTGTTTCGAAAAAATTATACGGTGAGATGAAAGAGAGATTTAAGAATGCAAGTATTGAGGTTTTACTGGTTGAAAACGGAGTAGATTACGACCATTTTCATGTGAAAAAAGTAGGAGAACAGATTCCAGAAAAAATAAAAGGCATAGTAAACGAAGGAAAACCTAAAATCGGTTACTATGGGGCTTTGGCAAAATGGATAGACTACGACTTAATAAACTACGTGGCAAAAAATCGGCAGGATCTAAATTTTGTCTTTATAGGAGTCGATTACGATGGTTCTATAAAAAATCTGGATAATAGTTTAGATAATGTGCACTACATAGGCCCGATATCCTACTGGGATCTACCAAAATACGCAGTATGGTTCGATGTGACTACCATACCGTTCAAAAACGGAGATGTTGCAAAATCTACATCACCTTTAAAACTCTATGAGTATATGAGTCTTAACAAACCTACTGTTTGTACAAAAGATCTTATCGAATGTAAAAGATACAAATCAACGTTGATCGCAGAGAATAAAGATGACTTTATCGCCAAAATAGACGAGGCTTTAAAGCTAAAAGATGATAAAGAGTTTTTGAAATTGGTCGATCGTGAGGCGAAGGAAAACACATGGGAGATAAGGGTTAGAACCATAATCGATGCGCTAAATAAGATTTCACATGATAGATAAAAAAATACTCATAATATCTTATCTCTTCCCGCCCATCTATGATGCTCAATCGATTAGATGGTTTGAATTGGCAACTCAATTATTGTACCTTGGTTTTAAAGTTGATATTATTGCCATAGATCCAAAAGTTAATTACTCACCAAATAAATTGAACAATCTAAAAATCCACCGGATAAAAAGTGGTCCAATGGAAACAATTCTTCTTTCTTTAAAGAAAAATCTAAATGTAGAATCTTCAAACAACGCATCAATTAGAAACAAGGTTTTGTTTAAACTTGGAAAGTCGACCTTAGAAACATTTAAAAAGATTTATGGATCTTTGCTTTTGGGTGATTACAAAACAGAGTGGTTTCCTTTCTGCGCAACCTTCTTAAAAGGACTGGATTTAAACAAGTATGATGCTGTTATAACATCACAATTTCCTTTGGTGGATGGTCTAATAGGCCTTTATATAAAAAAAATAAACCATAATATCTTCTGGATTGCCGACATTGGAGACCCAGTCTGTGCACCTTACTATTCTAAGCTTAAAAAACTCATCGACGAATATTTCGAGAAAAAGATCGTACAAAAGGCCAATAGAATAATAGTAACAAATAAAAATGTTAGGTTGCTTTTATCGTGCAAATATGGCGTGACAAGAAAAAAAATAGAAATAATAACTCAAGGATTTGATGAGGAAAGATTTAAAAACAAAAAACCCAAAAAGACGAAAAATAAAATATTCACTATGCTCTATTCGGGCACCTTTTATCGCGGTTTCAGGGAACCAAAAAATCTGATTGAAGCTCTATATCAACTAAAACATTTAAACTTCAAATTGCAAATTACAGGCAGAAATGAACTGTTTCTAAAGGATTTTGATAAAGTAAAAGAAAAGATCGAGTTTTTAGGTTTTGTGCCGTATGAAGAATCTTTAAAATTACAAGATGAAGCAGATGCGTTGGTTAACATCTCAAATAAACAGACACACCAAGTACCAGGCAAAATTTATGAATATATAGGCAGCAAAAAGCCTATATTAAATATTGTTTATGATGAGAACAAAGATGAAACAGCCTGGCTTATTAACAGATATAGAATTGGCGTGGTGTGCAAGAATAAAACCGAGGAAATAAAAGAAGCTATTTTAAAGTTGTATAAAGCTTGGGAAAATAATAGACTTCATAAAATGTTTGATTTTAGTAATAGCGAGTTGCTAAAATTTTCATGGCAAGCAGGAGCGAAAAAACTGGGTAAAATCATCGAGGAGGGGTTATCTGAACGGTGAAATTTTAATAGACGGCAGAGCTTTAAAGCACAAAGCTATAACCGGCGTTGAAAGATACACGATAGAGATAATAAACGGCTTAAAAGAATTGATGCCAAACAAAGCAGAGGTGTTTCTTCCTCAATCAAGCAATCGCTATATCCAACATCTTTGGGAACACACCATTTTGCCAAGCAAAGCTTCAAAATATAAGGTTTTGTTTTGCCCCGCAAATATTTGCCCTACCTACAAACCCAAAAACACAAAATTTGTCACAACAATACACGACCTATCCTTTTTATACTATCCTGAATCATTTAGCAAAAGCTATAGAGTATACTACAAAGCAGTGACGCCAAGAATATTAGACCTATCTGACATAATCATAACAGTTTCAAACTACGAGAAAAACATGATTTCGCTACTTTACCCCTTGATAAAACAAAAAATTAATGTTATTTATAGCGGAGTAGATGAAGTATTCTTTGAGGATAAGGAAGTAAAAAAAGGGGATTATATCCTCTATGTAGGAAACTTAAGCGAGCGAAAGAACTTTGCGGGCTTGCTAAAGGCTTTTGGGAGGATCTACAAAGAAATAGACAAGAAATTGGTTGTTGTGGGCATGAAGCCAGATATAATGAGATTAGGCAAAAACATCAAAAATATTTTGGAAAATATACCAAAAGACTACATAGAATTTAAAGGTCAAATAAACGACAAACGCGTTCTATCCAGTATTTATAGTAAAGCATTGGCTTTTGTCTTTCCATCCTTCTATGAAAGTTTTGGCTTTCCGCCCCTTGAGGCTATGGCATCTGGAGCGCCTGTTATTGTTTCATCAAGAGGCGCTTTACCTGAAATCTGTGGCGATGCGGCAATTTATGTGGATCCTTCAAAATCAGATAGCATTGCAGAGGGTATAGTTAAAGTTGTAAAAAACAAGAATTTAAGGCATAGTCTAATAGAAAAAGGCAAAGAACGTGCCAAAGTATTTCGCTGGTCTAAATCCATAGAAAAACACAAAGAGTTATTAGAGGAACTGCTGTGAAAGTAGCCTATACTCACGACTGGCTATACAAAGTAGCAGGAGCAGAAGAAGTTCTTGGCGCAATGCATGAAGTAATGCCAGCGCCTGTATACACACTCTTTTACAACAAAAAAGCTGCAATAGAGCTAAATATTAATGATGTAAGGCCATCCTTTTTAAACAGCATTCCACTAATTGAAAAGACTTACAAAAACTTCCTACCCCTATTTCCTTTGGCCGTTCAATCGTGGGATTTATCAAATTACGATGTTGTAGTCTCATCCTCACACGCCGTAGCAAAAGGATTTAAAAAACAAGAAAATCAGACACACATATGTTATTGCCATACGCCTATGCGCTACATTTGGGATCTATACACGGATTATCTAAAAAGCTTAAACCCAATCAAAAAAGTGCCATTTGCCATAACGGCGCAAGCGTTGAGAAAATGGGACATTGAAACATCAAAGAACGTCGATAAATTTGTTGCAAACTCCCGTTTTGTAGCAAGAAGGATAAAACGCATCTATGGTAGGGATGCAGAAGTTATCTATCCACCAGTTGATATAGATGCGTTCGAACCAGAGGAAGAAAAAAGCGATTACTATGTGTTTATAGGTAGGCTATATAATGCATACAAAAAAGTCGATATCGTGGTCAAAGCCTTTAATGAACTGGGCAAAAAATTGATAGTGATAGGAGATGGAGAAGATTTTGATTCCTTAAAAAGTATTGCAAAGCCCAACATAGAATTCACAGGTTGGCTTAATCACGACCAAATTGCACCTATATTAAGAAAGGCAAGGGCGCTTATTTTGCCATCCATAGAAGATTTTGGAATTGTTTCAGTTGAAGCTCAAGCTTGCGCCACACCCGTTATAGCTTATTACAAAGGTGGAAGCAGAGAAACTGTAATAGCAGGAAAAACAGGCTTATTCTTCATTGAACAGAGCCCTAACGCTATAGAAAATGTTGTTAAAAAATTCGAAAAGATGAGAAATTTATTTAATCCTCTGGATATGATAAAAAATTCCGAAAGATTTTCTAAAAATAGATTTAAGGCTACGTTCAAAGAATTCCTATTAAAGGCGGCTAATATAAAAATTGATTAAGAGAGTGCTCTTCATCTTTGGTACACGTCCAGAAGCTATAAAATTAGCTCCATTAATAAAAGAGTTTCAAAAATATAAGGATAAGGTAGAGGTAAAAATATGTGTGACAGGTCAGCATAGGGAGATGCTGGATCAAGTTATAAATTTCTTTTCCATAAAACCGGATTTTGACTTAAACGTAATGAAAGAAAATCAAACGTTAACAAGCTTAACATCAATTTTAATTACTGAATTAGGTAAAGTTTTCAGCCAAGTACAGCCAGATATAGCCTTTGTTCAGGGTGATACTACAACTGCGTTTGTAGGGGCTCTAATTGCTTTTTATGGTAAGGTAAAGGTAGCCCACATAGAAGCAGGCCTACGTAGTTTTGATAAGTATTCCCCTTTCCCTGAAGAGATAAATAGAGTTTTAGTTGGTCATTTAGCTGATTACCATTTTGCACCTACGCAAAGAGCAAAGAACAACCTGTTAAAAGAAGGAATAAAGGATAATATATGGATCGTGGGAAACACCGTCATAGACGCTTTACACTTAGGGCTTCTGATAATAAAAAACAACAAAGAATTAGAAGCGGAAATTAAACAATTTTTCAACCCTATAATTAAAAACGAGAAATCAAAAATAATATTAGTTACAGGCCACAGAAGGGAAAGTTTTGGTAAACCGTTTGAAAATATTTGTGAAGCTCTAAAAGAAATAGCAAACAAAAGAGAGGATGTGGAGATAGTTTATCCCGTCCATTTAAACCCAAATGTAAGGGAACCTGTTAATAGAATATTAAAAAATCACAGCAGAATCCATCTACTTGAGCCTTTAAGCTATCCTTATATGATTTATCTGTTGAGTAAATCTTATTTAGTTTTAACGGACTCTGGCGGCATACAAGAAGAAGCTCCAAGCTTGGGAAAACCAGTTTTAGTAATGAGAGATGTTACTGAAAGACAAGAAGGTATAGAAGCTGGGGTTGCAAAGTTGGTTGGGACCGATAGAAACAGGATAGTTAGCGAAACTTTAAAATTGCTTGAGAATAAAAAGGAATACGAGAAAATGTCAAAAGCCATCAATCCTTATGGAGATGGAAAAGCAAGCATGAGGATAGCTAAAGTTTTTGGTTTGACAAACGATTAGATTTTTAATATACAACTTTAGGATCCAGAACTTTAAGGGGCTGTAGCTCAGCTGGGAGAGCGCCACGCTGGCAGCGTGGAGGTCGGGGGTTCGAGCCCCCTCAGCTCCACCATTAAAGGACACGATGAAAGAGAAGATTGGGAAGGCGTTTGCTATTTTTGATAAAATAAGAACAATAGATATAGAGGGTTTTTTGCGTGACGCAAAAAGGCGTATTGATGAAATAAAGGAGAATCCTACACATTTTGCCCTAACAACTATTCTGCAACTCAAATTGGCATACGACATGTTTGACTGCTATCTAAAAAAACAATGCTCTCTACCGTGGAAAACGGTTGTTGCGATCTTTAGTGTGCTTCTTTACCTGATAAACCCATTTGACATAATTCCGGACTTTATACCCGGTATAGGCTACTTAGACGACGCCGTAGCGATTGGCGTCGCCTTAAAGCTAATCAGAGACGACCTAAGGGATTTTGCAATCTCACGCGGTCTGAACCTATCGGAGTACGGCTTGGATTAGCCTATTTTCTTATCCACCCCGTAGCTGTCTGAATATACGTGCCTTTAGGCGCCGTATCCTGCCACTGTTTCGCAAAGATCTTCTTCAATCTATCCATTTGTGATGGCTGGATCTTCAATACACGGGCAACCTCTTGGTATAAGGCGTTTCTGTCTCTATTTTCGTCTGCTACCAGTTTCTTGAGCTTTAATCTATCTCTCAAGGACTTGGGTTGTTTGTAAATCACCAAAAATCCGTTCAAGCCCTCGCCAAGATAGCCTTCCATGTAATACGGTTTCATGATCTCAAACCTATTCCTCATTCTTTGCTTTATGGCGGCAATCTTTGCATTCGTTGTATTCAAAACGTCGGCTGCATAGGCTCTTGGAATAAATATGTTAAAGGATGCAGGAACAGGTTTTTTATTCTCCTTTTGCTGAACATTCACATTACCCCTGATGGAATTTACTATTTCTTTGGCTGTTTTCTGAGCCTCTTGTGCAGGAAAGTAGATATTAACCGTAACACAGGAATAAACAAACAGCGCTATTAAGACCCATAAAAACCTAATTTTTCTCATTTACTACCTCCTCTCAAAACCCTTTTTATTCTGTTTACAAAATCACCCCACGCTATAGAATTGTTTCTGTTCATGTTGACCACATCTATGCCAATCAAAAAACCCTTTTTAATAATATACTCTTTATCCTTGCTCTTGTAAAGCCCATGTATCTCAAACTTGCCGTTCTTTAATGTGGCGGTAAAGCCTATTGTTGAATAGGGAAAGCTTTTGAAAAAAGGGACGGCGATTGACGCCACACCTCCTCCCACACTCGATATACTATTTACAGCCTTCAGGGATATCCTCTTTGAAACGCCTTTCACGTCCTCTGTTTCAACCTTCGCTGTAAAGGACAATGGGTATTTAAAGTTCACAAGCGAAAGATTTTTGATATACCCCTTTATAAACCCCGTTATAAGCCCAAAGTTTGTGTTTTGGGTGATCTTTTTAAGGTTTAAATGATCAAATGTGACATTCATGGACACAATGGGAACATCCTTTAGCTTCAAGCTTATATCTTTAATCTTCACAGAGCCATCAAAGACCTTTGCCCTAACAGTTCCTAATGTCTTCAAAATGCCGTCTGAGTACTTTCCAGAGAGGTCAATAAAAATCTTCGATAATTTTGTAAAAATACGGGCTTTTATTTTAGAAAAAGCAAGTGTCTTTTTGTTCACGTCAAAACGCAAATTAAAAGGTTTAAGATCGAACTTTTGCGTCTTAATCGGATAAAAGTGCGCAAAGATTTCATTGTTGGTTGATTTTAAACGAAGATGCAAAGGAAAGGTATAACCTTCAAGTTCCAATTTACCTATCTTGATATTACCC
>WFQR01000046.1 GCA_015486955.1 Hippea sp.
ACGCTGAACACGCAGCCGTTTTGGGCTATGAAGACCAAGATGTGTGGAACTTTTTGGCAGAGGGTATGGCAATAACGACAGAGGATCTAAGCGTTGATGAGCTTGTGGGATATGCAATGAAGACGGGTGAGGCCGCTGTTAAGGCAATGGCACTTTTAGATAAGGCCAATACGGAGACATACGGCCATCCGGAGATCAGTGAGGTCAACATCGGTGTTAGGAATAATCCTGGTATTTTGATATCTGGTCATGACCTAAAAGATATGGAAGAACTGCTTGAGCAAACAAAGGGCACGGGTGTTGACGTTTATACCCACGGCGAGATGTTACCTGCAAACTACTATCCGGCTTTCAAGAAATATGACCACTTTGTAGGCAACTACGGCAACGCATGGTGGATGCAGGATAAAGAGTTTGAGGCATTTAACGGCCCGATCCTTATGACAACAAACTGTCTCGTACCACCAAAGGATAGCTACAAGGACAGGGCGTTCACAACAGGAGAGGTTGGATTTCCAGGTGTGAAGCATATTCCAGATAGGGTAGATGGCAAGCCAAAGGACTTCTCAGAAATCATAGAACTTGCAAAAAAGTGTAAGCCACCAACGCCTATCGAATCTGGCAAAATCATCGGTGGATTTGCCCATGAACAGGTATTTAAGCTTGCAGATAAGGTCGTAGACGCCGTTAAATCTGGGGCTATTAGGAAATTCGTTGTTATGGCTGGATGCGACGGAAGGCATAAAACGAGAGAGTACTACACAGAGTTTGCAAAGAAACTACCAAAAGATACGGTAATATTGACGGCTGGCTGTGCTAAGTATCGCTACATAAAACTCAACTTGGGTGATATAAATGGCATTCCAAGAGTTTTGGATGCCGGTCAGTGCAACGATAGTTATTCGCTCGCTGTAATCGCAATGAAACTAAAAGAGGTGTTCGGGCTGAACGATATCAATGAGCTTCCCATTGCTTACAATATTGCGTGGTATGAGCAGAAGGCTGTTGCAGTACTGTTGGCACTGTTGTACTTAGGCGTTAAGAACATAAAACTCGGTCCAACACTACCGGCTTTTGTCTCTCCAAATGTGCTAAAGGTATTAGTCGAGAACTTCAACATCTCCACAATCAGTAATGTAGATAACGATATGAAAGAACTAATCGGTTAATTCCAAACACGCCGGGCTCAAGCCCGGCTTTTTCTTCAAAAGGAGGGAAAAGAAATGAAGGTATTGTACTTCCCCGATACAGATACAGCATTAATACAGTTATCCGATGGGGATGTTCATGAGACAAGGGAAATAAACGAAAATTTGTATTTGGATTTAGACAAAGACGGTAACGTTGTTAGCATAACAGTTGAGCACGCCAGAAAGTTAGCGTCTATCACAGAATTCAGTTTTTTACAAATGGAAGAGAAACCCGCCTAAATTGTTGCCAATTCCAGAGATTTCAGTGCGTCTTCATCGGCAACGAATATGCTTTGCGGTATTAAGAAAAGTTCATCTGAGTTAGTTATACCAAAGTACGAATGTTGGGGATTCACACTTCTACCAAATGTAATCTCAACGATCCTTTGATCAGAGCTGTTTTCAAAAATATCCAAAATTTTAAAGATAAAGCCGCTTTCCAAAACATAATTTTGCCTTATTTTCAAAGGGAAATTGACGTTCTTTCTCTCAACGCTAACAGATTTATTCTGCTTTTCGTAAATTACGCTATAAATTGTGCGTTTCTTTCTTCTCCACCGTCTCTCAAAGTACGTGTCGATATTTCCCCTAAAAACATCTATGCATCTCTCTTGCGCGTTCTTTAGAGCTGTTTGGGTCTCAAGGGCAGTTACAACACTCACAGCATAGGCTAAGTTGTCCGTTAAAAGTTCGATCCTACCGCCTTTTTTTAATACTCTCTCGATTTTCTTTAGCGTATCAACGTTCAACAGTGCATGTTTCAACTTCTTAAATTTAAACCACGGTTCGGGAAAGTTAACATATACCCTTTCAACGCTGTTTACCTCAAATAGATCAAATACGTATCGTGCGTCGTATTTTACGATTTTTACGTTGTTTAGACCTTCCTTGTAAAACCTCATAACGGCCTTTGACAGCGGCTCGTTTGCTATCTCGATACCTACAAACGTAATATTGGGGTTTGACTTTGCCGCCTTTAGCAAAAATTCTCCCTTCCCTATACCAACCTCAACCCTAATCCTGTCAGAGCCCAACAAATCGTTTATGCCCCGTTTGTTTATCTCTCTAACATCCAATAGATAACTTTTGAGTACTGTGCAATCCTTACCCGTCTCCTTGAGATTGTGGTGAATTACCTTACCATTCAAACTTTCCGCCAAAAGCTCGGCAAAGTCCAAAATAGACCTTTTGACGTCATCTGTAACAAGGGGATAGGTCGTCTTGTCCAGTTTGATGATGATCCTTCCATCCTTTTGATACGCCCTGATAATAAAATCCTCACACCTTGTCGATACAGGCATTATGAAAAACGGGCTCTTCTTTGAGAAGAAGATATCTTTGTTATCCAAAGCAATTATGGGTGTTTCCGTTTCAACAATAGCGTGTGGCATAGGAATAAAAAGGGGCAAAAGCCCCTAAAGATCAGTCTTTGTTTTTTACTTGGGCTGCTACCTTAAGCGGCAATCCCCAAATGTAGCAGAATGCCTCACCGTACTTGTGCACAAACTTGTCCGTAGGATCGTATGTTGCAAGCTCTTTTGAGTACAATGCATAGGGCGATTTCCTCGCCACAGCTGTGGCCTTACCCTTGTACAGCTTAACCTTCACAGTACCCGTAGCCCTCTCATTCAACTTATCCGCAAAGGCGTCCAATGCCTCTCTCAGTTCGCAGAACCAATAGCCGTAATAGACAAGCTCGGCATACTTCAAAGCCAGCTGATCCTTTAAATGCAGGGTTTCTCTATCCAAAATCAACTCATCGAGGCTCCTTTTAGCCTCCAATAGCATCGTGGCGGCTGGGGCTTCATAGATCTCGCGGGATTTAATACCCACAAGCCTGTTTTCAACCATATCTATACGCCCAACGCCGTGTTTTCCAGCTAACTTATTTGCTTGATCCACAAGCTCCACAAGACCCATCCTCTCACCATTCAAAGCAACGGGTATGCCCTGTTCAAAATCTATTTCAACATACTCGGGCTTATCAGGCGCCTTCAGTGGATCCTCAGTCATCGAATAGATGTCCTCTGGAGGCTCAAAATATGGGTCTTCCAATGGCCCTGCTTCAATGGACAATCCCCAGATGTTTCTGTCGATAGAATAAGGCTTATCCTTCGTTACAGGCACAGGTATGCCATGTTTTTTAGCATATTCAATCTCCTCATCCCTCGATTTCAACTCCCACTCTCGGACCGGCGCTATGACCTTAATATCAGGTTTTAAAGCGACGGCAGAGACATCAAACCTAACCTGATCGTTGCCCTTACCCGTAGAACCGTGTGCTATAGCATCTGCACCTTCATTTTTTGCTATCTCTATCATCTTCTTTGTGATCAATGGCCTACCCAACGCCGTGGCAAGCGGGTATTTACCCTCATACAGCGCTCCAAACTTAAATGCCTTCATCACATAATCCTCTAAAAACTCTTCCCTAACATCCTCGATGTATGCCTTAACGGCTCCAACCTTCAGTGCCTTCTCTTTTATAGGCTCAAGCTCCTCATTCTGTCCAAGATCCGCCGTATAGGTGATTACTTCACAGCCGTACTTATCTTGCAACCATTTAACAATAACCGATGTGTCCAAACCGCCTGAATAAGCCAAAACAACCCTTTTCACATCCATTATTTATCCCTCCCCATTAATTTCAAAATTACGGCAAGCTGGGCGTACGTCCTGTTTTCAGCCTCATCCCACACAACGGAATGATCGGAGTCTATTACGTCATCCGTAACCTCTTCACCTCTGTGTGCAGGCAAGCAGTGCATAAAGATAAAGTTATCCTTTGCATATTTTACCAGTTCACCATTCACCTGATACGGCCTCAATAGTGCGTGTTTTTTCTCTTTCTGCTCCTCTTGACCCATTGAAGCCCAAACATCGGTATAGATCACATCCGCATCCCTAACCGCTTCAACGGGGTCTTCTGTAATCACGATCCTTGCCCCGCTGCCCTTTGCAAGATCTTTGGCTTTGTCCAAAATATACCCATTGACTGCACAATCCTTAGGCGTAGCGACACTCAAGCTAAAACCCATTACACCGGCGGCTATAAGCCATGAGTTTGCCATATTATTGCCATCGCCGACGTAAGCAACCTTTATACCATCAATCCTGCCCAATTTTTCCTTGATAGTAAACAGATCGGCTAAAACCTGACACGGGTGCAGAAGATCCGTCAAGGCGTTTATTACAGGAACGGATGAGTAGTGGGCAAAACGCTCAAGCCTTGAGTGTTCAAACGTCCTGATCATAATTATGTCAACATAGCGGGAAACAACACGTGCGGTATCTTCGAT
>WFQR01000047.1 GCA_015486955.1 Hippea sp.
AAAGCGTTAACCTGTAAATCACATAAGCTAAAATTACAAGCAGTAAAGAAATTACTATTGATGCTCCTGTGGAGATAACCTGTTTAGGATTTTTCTCCTTATAAACCTTCCCAAGATGGCTAAGCATGAAGTAGGGTATAAAGAAAAACCTAACAGCAAGCGTTAAAGCTGCCAAAACAATCAAACTTGTGTTGTTCTGTAAATCTCCCTGTACAAATAGCAATAATCCAATCAATAGAGAAGAAATCGCAAATGTTACTATAATCTTCTTTAAGTAATACTGCCACTGCATAAAAATAACCAAAACGATCTCTGCAAAACCCACAAGAATAAACAGCTCTTTCATAACTTACCTCCCGTTGCATAAAAAACGACAATAGCCAAAAATGCAAATGAAAAGGCGACAGCCACATACTCAAAGTTTTTGAATAGCTTATATTTAGATATTGTTGATTGAATTATGGCAAAAATTAGCACAAGAACAAACAATTTAACAAGATGGATTAAGCTATACAAAATCACAGCCACAAAAGAAACCTTTATAGGAACGAAAAAAGGAAACAGAAAGTCATTTAAGAATACACTCATAAGCAAAAACTGTTTTATGTATCCACCCCACTTCATTAAGGCAAGCTCGCGACCCGAATACTCCATCTCAATTGCCTGGTCTATCATTCCAAACTCATTTGAGGTATGGGACTCGACTGGCAGCTTTCCCGTCTCTATAATTAAAGCCATAAAGAAGGCAAAAACCACGAACCAATGTATAAGCGACAAATACCAATCGGTTGAGGTCTGTAAAACATTGTTAACCACATAGGGGTTATTTGTGTGCGTAATAACGCCAAAGGTTATAAATATCAACACAACTATTGGTTCAGACAATGCACCGATACTTGAAGCCCTTGATACACCTAAATGAGAGTAGTTGTTCCTACTATCGATGGCGGCAAGCTTCTTCAATCCAGCAATGGCACCAAAAATCAAACCGCCACCTATAAAGTCAACAACAGGACCAAATGAGAGTGGAAATCCCGTTATTATGGGAAGCACAAGCGTTAAGAACAGATACATAGCAAATGTAACATAAGGGACGATTTGAAACATTGGCGATGCAACCTGAGGAACAACACTCTGTTTGTGGAATAACTTGTAGAGGTCGTAATACGGCTGAAAAATCGAAGGACCTTGCTTGGATTCAAAAATCTCACACAGTTTGTTAAACACACCAACAACAAGAGGAGCAAAAGCAACCACGAATAGTAGTTGCAATGCACTTAGCAAATACAACATAGACACCTCCCGAAAAACTATATAGACCCTTATGCAGGGGTTATCGGCTCTTCTGGAAATTAAAAGAAGAGCGGTTTAAGGCGAACCCCACCGCCTTCAACCTTGAAGACGCATTATACAAAAAACTTCTATTCAGTCAATTTTAAAAATACTCCAAAAATAACGCATTCTAAAGCAACAAATTAAGTTCAAATAAACGGCACAAGAAAACAAACAAATGCTTTGACATTAAACTGATAAAGTGATAATTAAATAAAAAACTTAAGGGGGTTCAATATGGATGTCATTGGTATAAGTTCTGCGATTTTCATTATTTACTTCATAATCATGTTGATCATATACTTTACAGCTAAAAGCGTTTTGCTAATAGCTTTTATTATTCTATCACCCCTATTCTTTGGCATTTTCCTGTTCTACTACTACAAAACATTCATAAAACCACTCAAGGATCTGGATAAGTTCTGTAGCACAAGGCTTTGCACCACATACGATCTAACGGACAGACTCCCTAAGCCACCAAAACCATTGAGTTTTTTAAATCTCATGAATTCGTTTATTAAAAATGTTCAAGAGGCTTTGAAGAAAACACTCAAGGTTTCAAACAACGTAGCTACACAGGCAGCGAAGGTGAGTTTCAACGCTGAAAGGATATCGGGAAATGTGAAAAGGGAAGCCGAAGGTATGGAAGAAATCAAGGCAACAATGGATGAAATAAAAGATACGATAAATAGCGTTACGCAGAACATAGCCAACACATCGGACTTCATGCAGAAGGTAAACGATCTGGCAAAAGACGGTTCCGATAAAGCGTTGCTCGCCATACAAAAAATAGAGGCAATAGCAGAGGAGACGAAGAACAACGCAGAGATGATGAAAAAACTTGGTGCGTCATCGGAAGAAATCGGGAAAATTGTGGAAGTAATCAATGAAATAACAGATCAAACGGCACTTCTGTCCCTAAATGCTGCCATTGAGGCGGCACGCGCAGGTGAAGCTGGCCGCGGTTTTGCCGTGGTTGCAGATGAGATCAGGAAATTGGCAGATAAAACAGCACAATCCACAGAGCAAATTAGGCAAATCGTCTCTAAAACTCAAAACGAAACCCAATCAACAATTGAAGCAACACTGAGCTTGATAGACAGGGTGGATGAGGGCAAGGAACTAATAAAAACCGCTTCGGATTCACTCATTGAGATAGCAAATGGCGTGCAAGAGGCAAGCAGGATGATAGAGGATGTGGCTTCGGCTGCCGAAGAACAGTCGTCGGCTATTGACATGATAGCAGAAAGAATTGACAAGATGACAGAGGACGTAACAAAATCTGCCGATAGGATCGAAAAAATCAGAGAAGACACATACAAGATTTCAAAAACTGCTGAGGAGCTATTCACGTTTATGATCAAGTTCAGAACAGGGTCGTACATTGATAAAATTTACTCTATTGCTCTCCAAGCAAAAGAGGAGTTTGAGAAGGTTCTGCACGAATCCATTGAAAAGGGTATTATATCTTCTGCTGATTTGTGGGACAGAAACTATGTTCCTGTTCCAAATACAAATCCACAAAAATATAGAACACGATTTACAGATTTCTTTAAAAAATACATCCAACCAATCGAAGATAAATATCTGGCAATGGATCCAAACTTCAAGTTCTTCTTGTTGACAGATAATAACGGATACATAGCAGCACACAACTCAATCTACGACAAGCCCCTAACCGGTGACTACGAAAAGGATCTGGTGGGCAACAGATCAATGCGAATATTCAACGATCCAACGGGACTTGCAGCAGCAAGGAACACCAACCCTGTACTGTTGCAGACGTACATGAGGGATACGGGTGTTGTAATGAATGACCTATCCGTACCTGTGTATCTGGAAGGCAAACACTGGGGTGGTGTCAGAATAGGCTTCATTTGGGAAAACGGTGAATAATGAAGGTTGTAAAAGCCGGTGGAGAAATAGAAGAATTCCAAGCGGACAAGCTAATAGAGTCGCTTGTCCGCTCCGGTGCAAGCAGGGAAGAGGCAGAAGAGATCGCTGGGATTATCATAGAAAGGATACCCGATTATGTAACAACCCGTTTGATCTATAAATACGCAAAGGAATTACTTAAAAAATTAGATCACTCTTACGCATCACGCTACTCTCTCAAAAGGGCCATGCTAAGACTTGGACCAAGTGGTTATCCCTTTGAACACTTCTTCGCCAACCTGTTGCACTTTTACGGGTTTGAAACGCAGGTTGATGTCATAGAAGAGGGAAAATGCATTCCACATGAGATAGACGTCCTCGCAACAAAAGAAGATCTTGTCGTGGCTGTTGAATGTAAATACCATTCATGTCCTTCAAGGGCTTCGGATTCAAAAGTTGCAATGTACGTCCATTCGCGTTTTAAGGATTTGGAAGAATCGCTAAAGAAAAAATACAAGAAAAGCAGATTTGAAGGTTGGCTTGTCACAAACACAAGGCTTACAAACGAAGCAAAGAGATTTGCAAAATGCTACGGTTTTAAAGCCATAGGTTGGCGATATCCAGAAGACGGTGGCCTTGAAAAAATGATAGAAGAAAAACACCTGTTCCCTGTTACAACGCTTATTGGTATAAAACAAGCGTTATTAAAGAAATTGTTGGAAAACAACATCGTATTGGTCAGACATTTTTTGCAAACTGATGATAAAACGCTGATTTCCTTTGGTTTTAACCACAAAAAGATCAAGCAGCTAAAAAAACAAGCTGAATCCTTGATTGAGTCTGCCTACAACTGATCACTCACGCCGATTTGGTAGTATTCAAATCCAAGCTCTTTAAGGATCGTTCTATTGTATTGATTTCTGCCATCAAAAATCACAGGATTTTTAAGTCTTTTCTTGATTTCATAAAAATCAGGGCTTCTAAACTCCTTCCACTCCGTAATCAAAATCATCGCATCTGAGTTATTCAATGTATCGTATTTGTTGTCAAAATATTCAATTCTATCATTGTCCTTTAACCAAAAATTCTTTGCATTCTCCATAGCCTCTGGGTCATAAGCCTTAACAATTGCACCCCGTCTTGTCAGTTCATTTATTATCGTTATTGAAGGTGCCTCCCTCATATCGTCGGTTTGCGGCTTAAATGCAAGACCCCAAACGGCAAAAGTAAAGCCTTCAAGGTTCTCACCGAACCTCTTGTAAATCTTATTCAAAAAGTAAAAACGTTGCTCATAATTTACTTCCTGTACCGCTTTGATGATCTTCGGCTCTATGCCCACATCCGTTGCCATCTTTTCCAAAGCCCTAACGTCTTTAGGAAAACAGCTTCCACCGTACCCAACACCGGGATAGATAAAGTGATAACCTATGCGTCTGTCGCTTCCAATGCCAACCCTAACCTTATTAATATCCGCCCCCAAAGCCTCGGCAATGCGTGATATTTCATTAATAAATGAGATCTTTGTCGCCAAAATCGCATTTGCCGCATATTTGGTTAGCTCTGCACTCCGAACATCCATCTCTATAAAACGTTCATGGTTAAGCGTGAAGGGTCTGTAAAGCTCTTTCATTATCAACATAGATTTTTCACTATTCGCACCAACAATCACCCTATCTGGCTTCATAAAATCGTTAATTGCATCACCCTCTTTTAAAAATTCAGGATTGGAAACCACATCAAAATTAAACGGAACACCATCGGGAAATCTCTTCTTAAGCTCTTCTTCAATGACTGCTCTCACCCTATCTGCCGTCCCCACGGGCACAGTGGATTTATCGACCACAATTATCTCATGATCCATAAACCTGCCTATGTTTCTTGCCGCTTCCAATACATGATTCAGATCAGCGCTACCATCTTCCGATTGGGGCGTGCCAACGGCAATAAAGACAATATCGCTCCTTTTAACCGCATACTCAGTATCCGTTGTAAACTCAATATTGCCCTTCTCCAAGTTCTTCTTTATGAGCTTATCCAAACCCGGTTCAAATATGGGCACAATACCTTTATTCAATTTATCAATCTTCTCCTCATCTATATCAACACAAATGACGTTGTTTCCCATCTCTGCAAAGCACGTTCCTGTAACGAGACCAACGTATCCACTCCCAATAATGGCAAGTTTCATCCCTTTCCCCCTAAATAAAGAGTTTCTTTACGGCTGTATAGTATTCATCTTCGGTCTTTCTCACCTTTTCAAGGTCAATCTCGAGCATGGCATTAATAACTTCACTATCGAACAGATCGATATCTTTGAAATTCTTTAAGCCCTCTCTTATCTTATCATCGCTTCTTGCGACCCTATAGGGTCTATCCTGCATGATAGCCGCAACAATTGTTGCTAAAGCCAGTGCAGCAGCCTCTTTTTCAGGCTTTACCTTACACGGATAACCCTCTTTTGTGTTGTTTTCATGGTGCAATAGGACAAGTTCTGCTTCCTTTTCAAAGCCCATGCGCTTCAATATGTGGTAACCCTCGAATGTATGTGACTTCACAACGTTGTACGTCTCCTCATCCAAAGAGGGCATTTTAAATGTATCATAAGGGATTTTCAGGTTGCCAATATGTGATAGAAGCGCAGCGTTATGCAAAACTTTGGTGTCCAAGCCCAACTTGTAACCCAGATTAACAGCAATATTTTTAACGAAGAGCGTGTATTTATCGTAAAACGGCGCAATATTGTCGCTCATGTAAGAGATCAAATAGCAAACTGCCGTCTTCAATTTATTATCCACTTCCTCTTTTGGCAGTCGATCTAAAATCTCGCAAATCGCATCATCTATGTAATCTTCAAGTAAGGAGAACCAAAAACACTCCTTTCTCGCTATGTTTTTCAGAGCCTCAAACATGTTCGGATCAAACAACTTCTTCTTCTGTTCTAAAAACTCAACAAGATCATCGTAGGCATAAGGGTTTGTTAAACTCCTGTAGGCAATCTCCACGTTGTCTGCCAAAAAAAGTATGTTTCCAATAATCGATGTGTTGTTTTCATGTGGAGTGTGGTGTAAATTTATTGCCAAAGTAACGTCCAAGTGCATATTGAGGAAGCGGGCGACCCTGCCGCTAATGACGGCATGCCTATTTAAACTCTCATAGTCCTCATAAATAATGTTTCTAAACGTTTCAACTTTAGACTCATCCGTTAATATGCCAATATCATGCAAAAGTGCACTTTTTATAACCAAATCCAAACCAAACTCATCAAAACCCAATTCCTTTGCTATATTGTATGCAATATAACATACCCTTCTCTGATGAAACGTATCTTCACCCTCTAACGAATCAGACAACCTACACAACTCAAATAAAAGCTTATTTACCCACATAATCCACCTCCGAAGCCGATTTTAACAATCTTGTCTTGCAAAATCCAGATAAATTGGTAAGCTTTTTGGATTGAAGGAGGGAAAATGGCAAAGGTAGCAATTGTAGGAAAACCAAACGTAGGTAAATCAACACTGTTTAATGCATTAATAAACAAAAACAAAAGCTTAATACTCGACATTCCAGGAACTACAAGGGATAGGATTTTTGAGTATGGAAACATTAACGGCAAAGATATACTCTTCATCGATACAGGCGGTTTTGAAAGGAGTGGCGAGTTTCAAGAACACATAAACGAACAGGTACATCATGCAATAGACTCAAGCGATGTTGTGATAGTCGTATTTGACTTGACTTCACCTTTGAGCGTTGAGGATGAGGAGATATTCCGATACGTTCTCAAGAAAAACAAAAAGCACATATTAGTTGCAAACAAATCGGATATAAAAAGGAAGGAATTTGAATACGATTACTACAAATTCGGCGATCTATTGCATATTTCTGCAACGCACAGAAAAAACTTTGACATCTTGAAAGAAAAGATCGTTAGTTTAATTGACGAAGAAGAACAAAAGGTCAATTGCGACGCAAAGATAGCCATTGTGGGTAGGTCAAACGTTGGCAAATCATCTCTGATAAACGCGATTTTGAATGAAAACAGGAGTGTTGTTAGTGATAAAGTTGGAACGACAACAGATAGCATTGATACGCCTTTTGAATACAAGGATAGGTGCTTCCTGCTTGTGGATACGGCGGGCATAAGGAGAAAATCAAAAACAAAGGGGGCACTGGATAAGCTTGCAAGTATATTCTCACTCTTTGCCATTGACAGAAGCGATATCTGCGTTGTTGTTGTTGATGCAAGCGAGGGCTTAACATCGATGGACAAGCATATCATAAACA
>WFQR01000048.1 GCA_015486955.1 Hippea sp.
AACATCATAAAATTATTTAAGATAGCTGGATTTGACGGTGTAATTTTGGAAACAGCAGGCTCAGGTCAAAGCGATGTGGAAATAGTACATTTGGCCGATACAAACGTATTCGTGACAACACCTGAATATGGAGCGGCTTTGCAGCTTGAGAAGATTGGTATGCTTGAGTATGCAGATATGGTTGTTCTTAACAAGTTCGACAAGGAAAATGCAGAGGATGCCCTTTATGAAATCAGGAAACAATATGCGAGGAACTTTAAATTGTTTGATACACCGTTGGAGGAGCTTCCCGTTTACGGAACAATGGCCTCACGGTTCAACGACAGTGCTACCACCTATTTTTTCTATAAGCTAATGCAAAAGGTGGGCTTTATAGAAGAGGTTCCAGATGATATACGGGTAATGAAAAGGACAGAAAATGTTTCTTTGATCCCTGCCACACGAAGTAGATACTTAAGTGAAATTGCTGATACTGTTAGAAATTATCATAAATATGTAAAAAACCAGGTTGAGATAGCGTCAAAAATTTACGGTCTTGAGAAAGCCAAACAGCAGATTAAAGAGGTTAAGGATGGCAATGAAGAGGATATTGCCAAAGTGGAGCGTATAATAGATGAACAGATTGAGAAACTTGAAAGTGAGATGGATGATAGAGCTCTAAAATTGCTAAAGGAGTGGCCGGAGGTTAAAGAAAAATACAATAAAAACAAATTCGTGGCTAAAATTAGGGATAGAGAGGTTGTTTACGATCTTAAAACAAAAACTTTATCTGGCAATTATATACCGAAAGTGAAGCTTCCTGAAACGGAGGACTACGGTGAGATTTTGAAATACAGATTAAAGGAAAACGTTCCCGGAGAGTTTCCCTACACAGCAGGGGTTTTTCCACTCAAAAGGCAGGATGAGAAGCCCACGAGGATGTTTGCAGGTGAAGGAACACCAGAGAGGACGAATAAGAGGTTTCACTACCTATCTAAGGACCAACCGTTTAATAGGCTTTCTACCGCTTTCGATTCAATAACTCTATACGGTGAAGATCCAAATGAAAGGCCAGATATTTACGGTAAAATTGGAAATGCTGGTGTTTCTGTTCCTACAATAGACGATGCAAAAAAGCTTTATAGTGGCTTTGATCTGTGTGATAAAAATACCTCGGTCTCAATGACAATAAATGGCCCTGCTCCAATGATGTTAGCCATGTTTTTAAATACCGCCATTGATCAGCAAGTAGAAAAATATTTAAAAGAGAACGGTTTATTCGGTAAAGCTATGGATAAAATAAACAAATATTACAAGGACTTGGGTGTTCCAAAGCCTGCTTACAATACGAATTTTGGGGTCAAAGATGCGGATGTAGAGAATCATTTGGGCTTGGGGCTTTTGGGTGTTCCAGGTGATTTTGTTGTTGATAAGGATGTATACGACGAGATTAAAAAGAAAACGCTGAATGTCGTAAGAGGAACTGTTCAAGCCGACATTTTAAAAGAAGATCAGGCTCAAAATACGTGTCTTTTCTCGACAGACTTTTCTTTAAAATTAATGGGAGACATACAGGAATACTTTATAAAGTACGATGTTAGAAACTACTATTCTGCATCCATTTCTGGTTATCATATAGCTGAGGCCGGCGCAAACCCCATAACCCAGCTTGCATTTACGCTTGCTAATGGTTTCACCTACGTCGAATATTACATAGCTCGTGGAATGAATGTAGATGATTTTGCAAAGAATCTATCGTTCTTTTTCTCAAATGGAATGGATATTGAGTATGCCGTCATAGGACGTGTGGCAAGGCGTATTTGGGCTATTGCTATGAGGGATAAATACGGTGCCAAACCGAGAAGCCAGAAACTAAAATACCACATACAAACGTCGGGTAGATCTTTGCATGCAATGGAGATTTCCTTTAACGACATAAGGACGACCTTACAGGGTCTTATGGCTATTTATGATAACTGCAACTCTTTGCACACAAACGCCTACGACGAGGCTATTACAACGCCAACAGAGGAGTCAGTGAGACGGGCACTGGCCATTCAGATGATAATAAACAGTGAATTTGGTATGGCAAAAAATGAGAATCCACTGCAAGGGTGTTACATCGTTGAAATGCTAACTGATCTTGTTGAAGCTGAAGTTTTGGAAGAATTTGACAGGCTTTCCAGGAGAGGCGGGGTTCTGGGAGCGATGGAGTCGAGGTATCAGAGGAATAAGATCCAGGAAGAATCCCTTTACTATGAGAGGTTGAAGAATACGGGTGAATTGCCTATAATTGGCGTCAACACCTTCGTTTCGGATAATCCGGAAACCAGTCCTACTGAGCTTAGTCGATCCACGGAAGAAGAAAAGAGGCAACAGATTGAGACACTAAAGGCTTTCCAATATAGGAATAGGGGTAAAGCCAAAGAGTGCTTAGACAGGCTTGAGAAGGTTGCCTTAGAGAATAGGAATATCTTCGAAGAAATGATGGATACTGTTAAGTATTGTAGCTTGGGTCAGATAACAAATAGGTTGTTTAAGGTGGGTGGTAAGTACAGGAGGAATATGTAGTTATATTTGATCTTTTTCACTCAAGATCGGCTGGGGGGGTGATCTCCTCCCTTTCTATTATGTATTTTTCATCTATCTTTCTCGTTGTCGTTGAAAATGAAGTAGCCCATTTTGTTATCTGGAATAATGTTTTCCTTCTGGATTTGGTGTACTTGTTTTTGTAAAGCTCATTATCTGCCGCTTTGAAGAGTTCCTCGGGATCGTTGAACTGCCCTTCATGTATCGCATATCCCCAAGATATGCTTATGAACATCTCATCTTTTAAGTTGAATTCCTCTATTTTTGTTTCTATTCTCGATATGAGTTTCTCAGCACCTTTCTTGGATGTGTTGGGTAGTATAATTGCGAATTCGTCGCCGCCAATTCTTGCTACAATATCGGATGCTCTTGTTGATATAGATAGTATCTCTGCTGCTTTCATGATTAGTTCATCACCCATTTTATGGCCCAGGATGTCGTTTACGATCTTTAAGCCGTTTAAATCTATTAAAACTAAAGTTAGAGGAAGACTACGTTTATTGAACAGTCTGTTGAGTTCTTCTTCAAAGTAACGCCTATTGTAAAGCCCTGTCATGCTATCGTGAAAGCTTAGATATTCAAGTTGTTTACTCTTTAGATGCTTCTGGGTTATGTCGTTGAAAGACACAATAACCATCCTTTTATTTCCAAAAGACATATCCGTTGCGTACACACTAAACCATTTGCTCAAACCACTTGCCGTTGTTATCTCGAATTCGCAGCCTTCACACATTTCCCTTCCGTGCAGAACTTTTAAAAACTTGTATTTTATGTTTTCTGGGAGTTTTATCTTTTTTAAAACTTCGTCTGCTTTCTCTATACCCAGCATTTCTTTGGCAAAGCTATTTACAAATATCAGCTTTCCCTTCGGATTTATGACTATTATTCCTGTTTTTATGTTGTTTAGCATGTGACCCATTAAGTTCCTGTTCCTTTCTAAGGATTTGTAGGCTTTGACAAGACCTGTTACATTTCTGATTATGCACGCTATATATTTATCTTGGAATTTGTACGATCTAATCAAAAGATAGAAGTCCGTGTGTTTCTTTATTATCGTATAGAACTGAGTTGGTATAGATTTCGTAAAAACCATCTCCATAGCTTTTATTAGATCCTTTGCGTTTGTGAATAATTCCTCTACACTTTTGCCTGTTTTTAAAGGCCCTAAAATAAGGTCGCCCTTCTTATTTGTGTCTTCAAGTATGAATCTATTGTCTTTTTTGGTGAAAATGAGTAGTGTATCCGGTATGTTCTTTGCCAGAGATTGATACTTATCCAATAGTGACTCTATTTGTTTATTTTTATTCTCTATGGAGTCAAAGAGCTCGTTTATCGATGTTGCAATGTCTCTGATCTCAGATATTTTTATAGCATTGGGATTTATCCTTTTTTCTTTTGGATAGTTGGTGAAGAAGTTTTTTATGTTGCAAATATCCTTCTTTAGTGGGCTGTAAAGGAGTTTCATAAAAATCAAGAACCACAGTATCAAACCGAGTGTTATCGATGTTACAAAAGAGATCAATGAGATTGCAGCTGAGTACTTTATGAACCTCTTTTTCAAATAGCTACTGAAGTTTGGAAATATGCTTTCAAAATTCTGTGGGGCTCCAGAACCAACGATCCAATTGAAGGGTTTGTAGAGTTTTAAGTACGCAATCCTCTTCCTCGTCCCCTTTTTTCTTGCCGTCCAAATCAGTGGCGTGAGCAGTTCTCCGTTTTTATTCAACTTATAAAAACACGCCTTTGCACACGGTTTGCCGGACATATCTGTTATAAATTTGGAATCAAAATTTATACATGTATGGCCTTTGAAGTATGGGTCTGTATAGAAGATGACCTTTCCCTGACACTGTTTGTTTTGAAGGTCTATTTGCATGACAAATAAGTTTGGGTTTTTGAAGTGTGCAAAACTCGAGGATAGGCTGTTTATGATCCTTTGTTTCACCTCTTCTTCAAACATCGTGATCAGTTTTCCTGAGCCAATGTACCAATTTAGTGGTTTGAATAGCTTAACGTAGGCTATACGTTTTTCGTATTTTCCTTTGTATAAGAATTCACCGTATACAAAGCCTTCACCGCGTTTTTTTACAACATCTATCTCTTGCTCGATGGATTTTGCAAATTTCTTGTTCTTTAGTAGATTTTTCCCAATGAGGTCTTCTTGAGGGCTTAAAACCTCAACACCGTTTAATGTGGTGATGAAGTAATAGCCTTTTCCTCTATCAAAAACTTGGTAACGTAGAGCATCAAGAATTCTCTCTTTTATGTCTTGCTCTGTGAGTTTGCCTTTGTACTTTTTGTAAATGTTGGATGCAATCTCCCAAGCCCTTAAGTCTCTGTCTTTTAACGTTTCTTTCAAGTCTTTGTATGAGTTTTCTCGTACCATGTTTATCAAGCTTATGGCATCCTGTACTTGTTCTTTTTCCAATCTTGCCACTCTTTTTATGTGGATTTCTTTGTTGAAGAATTGTGGTATGTCTCCTGCTAAATCTTTAAGAAAGATGCCCCAAACGGCGCATATAATCAACGTTAACACTATGGAACTTACAAACATGAATATAGCGGCCAAAGCAGAGAGCTTAAACTTTTTCATAAAAACAGCGATCCCTTAAAAAGTTGCTTTTTAATATTATTTATTGTTCACTTTGTCAAACAAAAAATTTAATTGTTAACACATTAGTACCATTGAGATTTACTAACAAACCTTCCGAGCGAATATTAAAAATGCCGTGTGAGCAGACATGACGTCCAGTGGTCTCAGTCTTTCAGGGTTCGTTTTCCAAAATCGATGCAATAGCTCGCTCACATCAATATCTAAAACGGGTAAATTTTCAAATGCCTTTAGCACAAGTGAAACTTGATTAACAGTAGGCACAAGCACACCAATCATTTTCCCACATTTTAACGGCTCGATTGCTTTATCCAAGTAAAGCCACGGCTCTTTAACGTCTATAAACACAGCATCAACATCCTTTTCATCAAAGCCATCTTTAATGTCTTTGTGTTTAACCTCAACAACTTTATCCAAATTGAAACGTCTTAAGTTCTTCAACGCATTTTTTATGAATTCTTCCCTTTTTTCGTAACTTATCAATTTCCCTTTTTCACCCAGTATTTGAGCAAAAACAGCGCTCATTGCCCCACTGCCTATGCCACTTTCTATAACCTTATAACCCGGTTTTATGTCCAATCTAAGTGCAATATAGGCTGCATCCTTTGGGTATACGATCTGTGTGAGCCTTGTTAGTTTTTTCATTATGAAGTCGTTTAGGGTTGCAGGAAACAGTACATACTCGTAATCCAAATGGGTTTTAATTGTTTTTCCAAATTCTGTTTGTAGTATGGTTTCTTTCTTTATCATACCGTTGGATGTGGAATACGAATCCTGAATGTCCTTTAGATTGATTATGTGTTTTTTACCCTTTTCTTTGTCGTATAAAAGAATTATGCTATCTTCCTTCGGATAGTTCATTTCCATCACCTATGTATGTGAATTTGTCCACATCAAACAATCCCCTGTCTGTCAATTTTATGTGCGGTATGACCTCAAGCGCCATGAATGAGAGCATATCGAACGGACTTTTGAGCGGGCAACCCAATTTGTGCGCTGCGAGTTTTAAATTTTCTACCATTTTTGCCACCTTTTGAGGTTCTTCCCTTGTCACTATACCACCAATCTCTAAAGGCAAAACGGTGAAGTTTTTACCATCGTATGCCACTTGTCCGCCTTGCATTTCTATAATTTTCTCAATGGCTTTAGCTAAGTATTTATCACTTGTTCCTACGGCGACGATGTTGTGGCAGTCGTGTGCCAAAGAGGATGCTAACGCGCCTTTTTTTAATCCGAAACCGTTTATTAAACATGCTGAGCTAAATCCATGACCGTATCGCTCAATTACAACTAATTTTAATAAGTCCTTTTCTGTGTCGTATTCGCCTTCAAATGGTTCTACTGTGAGTTTGTCTGTTATCAGAGATCCGTCATTGACCTTTATTGCAATGTTTTTGTTTTTTATCTTTGGTATAGAAAATGGCGTTTTGACTTGAATTGAATTTTTCAAGAAATCGGGTGTTTTTACGCTTATAACCTTTTGTTCCTTTAGGGTTTTTCCGTTAACAATCACAGTTTTAGTGTTGAACTCCTTATCGAATAGCACCAGATTTGCAACGTTGCCTACCTTTATTTCGCTGTTTTTTTTAAGTCCGTAATACTTTAGCCCATTGAACGATGCAACTTTCAATGCCAAAGCTGGGTTTATGCCATTTTTTACAGCTTTTTTGACGTTGTAGTTTATGTGACCTGTATTCAATATGTCGCCAACAGTTTTGTCATCCGTACAAAATGCTATCCTATCAGGGTATTCGTTTATAACCCTGTATGCCCGGTCTTCTGTGATTTCTGTGCTCCCTTCCCTTAAGAAAACAAAGAAGCCCAATTCCAATTTCTGTTTTATTTCATCGTAACCGTAACTTTCGTGGTCGTCTTCAACGCCCCTTTCTTTGTATTTTCTCAGTGTTTCAAGATCAAGATGGGGGGCATGCCCATTGACCCTTTTGTCTGCCTCTTTTGCAATTTTTATCATCTCCAAGAACCTTTGCTCCCCATTCACAACACCCATTACGTTCATCAATTCCCCTAAGGATAGAACCATCTCGCTTTTTATCAGTTTTTTCACATCGTCAACGTCTATCTTTCCGCCACTTGTGGCAAACGGTGTTGCCGGTACGCATGAAGGTATTGCAAAGAAGATGTTTATCGGACTGTTTTTTGCTTCGTCCATAAAATAGTTTAAACCATCGATGCCTGCCACATTTGCAATCTCGTGGCAATCCGCAACAGCGTATAGTGTTCCAAAACGTGAAACAACATTGGCAAAGCCGCTTGGTGTGAGGTGCGTGCTTTCTATGTGGCAGTGGCAATCAATGAGCCCCGGCGATAGATATAAGCCCTGACCATCCACATTTTTCTTCGCCGATATCTCACTTTGGCTTAACTTTGCAATTATACCGTCTTTTATGCCCACGTTGAGCCTTTTAAATATTAAACTATCGAAGTCAACAACAAGCGCATTTCTGATTTGGAGATCCACTTTACACCTCTTTTTCCTTGATTACTTCAAATAGATTTTTAACGATTTCATCTGGCGTCAGCCTTGGAAGTTTAGGCAATCTTAACCTCCAGCGAAGTTGTAATCAATTCTATGTTTTTCAATTTCTCTATTTCTTCTTCTGACAGTGTCTCTAAATATAGTTCAGCAGCTTCTCTTAAGTTTTTTAACACTTCTTCAAATGTCTCTCCTTGCGTATGGCAGCCTTCGAGCTCAGGGCAAAATGCATAATAGCCATTCTCGTCTTTTTCTATGATTACATTTATTCTCATCTTCGCTTCCCTATACTTCTAACACACTACCAACGCCAGCAAAGAAGAACCTATCCTTTAGCTTGTTGTACAATTTCGCTCCAACCTCCAATCCTGTGCAGTGCGAAGCGCCTAATTTTTGGATGTTGTATTTGTCAATAACCTCAAGCGTTGCATTGATCTGTTCATCTGTTGCAAAGCCCAAGTGTGTTCCTCCTATGACCGCGTAGATCTCTTTTCTGCCTGTTTTGTTGATAAAGTGATTAAGGATATTGACAATGCCTGAGTGAGCGCATCCCAGAATAACAACCAATCCCTTTGATGTGTCTATGGCCAAAGAGAAGTCGTCCCATATTTGATCCTGCACAAGCTCGCCGTTTTCATTTTCTACCTTCATTTCCTCATCGATCTTTTCAAAGCTCGTTTTCCTTTCTACCTCACCGCTCGAATATATGCCTTTCTCGATTTCCCTAAACTCCTTCTCGTACACGAAACTTGCACCTAAACTTTCAAGGTACGCTTTACTAAACGGTATGCCTATGTATTTTTTGACACCACCCTTGAACCAATACCTTTTTGAGAATGCATCCTTGTGTGTGTAGATAGTCAAAGGAGACTTGATTTTTAAAAGATCCAGCAGTCCCCCCGTGTGATCGTAATGCCCATGTGAAAGGTAGAGAAACTTAATTGAGGATAGATCTTTTTTTAAGGCTAAAGCATTGTTAATTAGAGCCTTTCCTTGTCCTGTGTCGAAGAGGAAGTTAAATTCAGGTGTTTCAACAAAGGCTGCAAAGCCATGTTCTCCTATTACGTCAAACGGCACAACAACACTATTTTCCGCAAGAACAGTAATCCTCACCTCCATTTTTACACCTCCACACATATTTTGATAATTTTAAAACATCTGAGTGTATAATGCTACTCTCTTAGCAGTGAAATGATGATTCTTGGGTCGATCAAGGCTTCTAAGGCGTCGCAAATGGATCTAAAAACAAGATCAGCGTGGCTTATCAGTTTTGCATTACATCCGTCCCCATTTATGACGGCAAAGGAGAGTTTCGAGGCTTTAAGCATTTCTATATCATTATTTCCATTGCCTATGGCTACGCAATGCTCAGGACCGAGTGCGTTTACTATTCTTAGTTTACCCTTGGATGTGGGATGTTTTAAAATTATTACCTCTACAGGCAAGTCTTTGAGCTCTTTTTTTGCCGTTCCAAATGTATCTGCCGTTAATACGAGTATTCTTTCTAATTTGTTGGGCAGGGTTTTTAACTTATCCTCAACGCAACCAATGAGCTTTCCATGCTCTGAAAGCGTCCCTGTGTAATCAAGTAAAAGATATCTCAAATCTAGGTCTATGTTCTCAAATTTAATTTTCATCTTTTTTCCTCTCCCTTTTTTGGACATTATAGGCCGATTTTTACCATTTTCAAATAGTTGTATTTTGCAATAACTTATGCACTGTTTTTATAACCATCATAATTATTGATAATTTGGATTAACAAGGAAATATTCCTTATTGGCAGTAAACTTTTTAAAGTGTTGACAAAAGATAACTAAAGTGCTATAGATATCTTGGAAGCAATGAAAAGTGAACTTAATAGGTTGTTAAGAATTTAGAACAAAATCTAATTTTAGGAGGTTTAGCGATGGGAATTAAGGAGAAGCTCTTTGAGAAGATCCAGGCACACAGACCGAGGATTACAAGACTTTACAAGGAGTATGCTGACGTTCCGGTAGATCAGGTAACGCCTTACAAGATCATTGCTGGAATGAGAGGCTTGAAGTGCTTGCTGACAGACATTTCTTACTTGGATCCTTATGAGGGTATTAGGTTTAGGGGTTATACAATCCCTGAAGTAATGGAGAAATTGCCAAAACCCGAGGGCAAAGAGATGCCCTATGTTGAGGGTCATTTCTATCTGTTGTTAACAGGCGAGTTGCCAACAGAGAAAGATGTTGAAGAGGTATTTACAGAGTGGAAGAAGAGAGAGGCTTTGCCACAGTATGTAATTGACATCTTGAGGGCAATGCCAAGGGATACTCACCCGATGACCATGTTTGCAGCTGGAATCCTTGCTATGCAGAGGGATTCCAAATTCGCAAAATGGTATGCATCCGGTAAATTCAACAAGAACGATGCCTGGGATTACATGTATGAGGACGTAATGGATCTCTTGCCAAGATTGCCACTCTTGGGTGCTTACATCTACAGAATGAAATATAAGGGCGATACACATATTCCAAGCGATCCAAATTTGGACTTCGGTGGCAACTTCGCACATATGATGGGTATTCCAGAGCCTTATGACGATGTTGCAAGAATGTACTTCATCTTGCACTCCGACCATGAGTCTGGAAACGTTTCTGCACATACAACACACTTGGTAGCAAGTGCATTGTCCGATATCTATTACTCCTATGCTGCTGGTATGTGCGGTCTTGCAGGTCCATTACACGGTCTTGCCAACCAGGAGACACTGAAATGGATCCAGGGCGTAATGGAGAAGATGGGCGGCAAGATCCCAACGAAGGAAGAGATGGAGAAATTCGTTTGGGATACATTGAACAGCGGTCAGGTAATACCAGGATTTGGTCATGCTGTTTTGAGGAAGACAGACCCAAGGTACACAGCACAGAGAGAGTTCGCACTGAAGCACTTGCCAGATGATCCAATCTTCAAGTATGTAGACCTGTTGTTCCAGGTAGTTCCACCAATCTTGCAGCAGCTTGGCAAGGTAAAGAACCCATGGCCAAACGTAGACGCACATTCCGGCTGCATCCAGTGGCATTACGGCGTAAGGGAGTACGATTTCTACACAGTACTCTTCGGTATCGGAAGAGCCTTGGGTGTTACAGCAAACATCATTTGGGACAGGGGTCTTGGCTTCCAGATCGAGAGGCCAAAGTCCATCACAACAGATATGCTCGAGGAGCTTGCTGGCGTCAAGAAGTAATCCACCTATCGAGGGGAAGAATAGAGGGAGGGCTCGCAAGGGCTCTCCCTTTTTTTATTTATGGTAAAGCTGAAAGATTTAGTTGGTAATAGCTGTAAACTCTGTCCCCGTGAATGCGGTGTAGATAGGAATAGATTTAAAGGTCTGTGTAAAACCTACAACAAACTTGAAATAGCAAGTTACAATATACATTGTGGCGAAGAGCCACCGATAAGCGGGAAAAATGGCAGTGGGACGATATTCTTTGCAGGTTGCAACCTGGGTTGTATCTACTGCCAGAATTATCCCATCAGCCAGCTTGTAAAGGCAAAAAGGGCTGTAACCACAGAAGAATTGGCTGATATAATGTTAAAATTACAAAGAAAAAAAGCTCACAACATAAATCTCGTAACGCCATCACACTTTGTTCATTTGATAACAGAGGCAATCAAAATAGCAAGAAATAAGGGGCTAACCATACCCATTGTATACAATACCTCTTCTTACGATAAGGAAGAGGTGATTTATGCTTTGGATGACTTTGTCGATGTGTATTTGGCTGACTTGAAATACACAGATAACAAAATATCTAAAGAGCTTTCAGGTGTTTCGAATTACTTTGATGTTGCAACTAAGGCAATTTTGGCAATGTATAGAACAAAAGGAAAGCTTGTTTTAAAAGACGGGATAGCTAAAAAGGGCTTAATTGTCAGGCATTTGGTTTTACCGGGTTTTTTAAAGAACACAGAAAGGGCCTTGTATTGGATAAAGGAAAATATACCGGATGTTACCGTTTCTGTTATGTTTCAATACTTTCCTGCTTATAAGGCTTTAAATCATGAAAAACTCAACAGAAAGATAAACCCAGATGAGTACTTTTATGTCCTAAATCTTGTTGAAAAACTTGAACTTGACGGTTATATTCAAGAAGTATAGATTTTGCGTGTAAGTTTTGCTATATTTGGTTTTGTAATTTTTGCAGGAGGTAAAGATGTCGCCCATTTACAGGAATGCTTTGCTTTGGATGATTATAGCCGTAGTAATGATTTTACTTTTTAACATGTTTAATTCGAGTAACTATTCCTATAGGCAAATAAACTACACAAAGTTTGTGCAGCTTGTTGATAACAAAGACGTGAAATCCGTTAGGTTTGATGGCCATGACGTTTATTTGGTTACGAATAGTGGCAAGAGATACAGGACATATACACCGGATGTTAAGGGTATTGCAGATAAGCTTGCAAAAGAGAATATACCTGTTCAGGTTAAGCCTGAGCAAAACAACTCATTGCTTACAAATATAATTATCTACTGGGCTCCCATGCTCGTTTTCATATTCCTGTGGTTCTATTTTATGAACCAGATGAATAGGGGTGGAAAGGCGTTATCCTTTGGCAAGAGTAACGTTAGGATGTTTGTTAGTGATCCAAAGAACCGTGTGACATTTAAGGATGTGGCTGGGATTGATGAGGTAAAGGATGAGTTGATTGAGATTATAGAGTTTTTGAAAAATCCAAAGAAGTTCACAAAACTGGGTGCTAAAATACCGAAAGGTGTGCTACTTGTTGGCGCACCAGGGACGGGTAAAACACTTGTTGCAAAGGCTGTGGCTGGCGAAGCGGGTGTGCCATTTTTGACGATTAGTGGATCTGATTTCGTTGAGATGTTTGTCGGTGTTGGTGCAAGCAGGGTTAGGGATCTTTTCAATCAGGCAAAGAGGAATGCGCCGTGCATTGTATTTATAGATGAGATCGATGCCGTTGGAAGGCAGAGGGGTGCCGGTGTCGGGGGTGGTAATGACGAGAGAGAACAAACGTTAAACCAGTTGCTTGTTGAAATGGATGGATTTCAGACAGATACTAATATCATCGTTATGGCTGCGACGAATAGGCCTGATGTTTTGGATCCAGCACTTTTAAGGCCTGGAAGATTCGATAGACGTATTGTCGTTCCTAAACCCGATGTTAAGGGAAGACTTGAGATTTTGAAGGTTCACACAAGAAAGATACCGCTTGGTGAGGATGTTAACTTAGAGGTTATAGCAAAGACAACATCTGGCTTTGTTGGTGCTGATTTGGCAAATCTTGTTAATGAAGCTGCCCTCATTGCAGCAAGGAACAACAAGAGTAAGGTTGAAATGGAAGATTTTGAAGTGGCAAAGGATAAGGTCTTGATGGGGCCTGAAAGGAAGAACGTTTTGATCAGTGAAAGGGAGAAGAGGATTACCGCTTACCACGAGTCTGGCCATGCAATTGTAGCTAAGATGCTGCCTAACACAGATCCCGTTCATAAGGTTAGCATAATCCCGCGTGGTATGGCCTTGGGTGTTACACAGCAGCTACCCGAGGATGATAAGTATACCTACGACAAGGAATACCTATTAAACAGGATTGCCGTTTTGATGGGCGGTAGGGCGGCCGAGGAGGTTATGCTTGGGAGTATCACTACAGGTGCAGGAAACGATATTGAACGTGCCACGGAGATTGCGAGAAAGATGGTCTGTGAATGGGGCATGAGTTCTTTGGGCCCTGTACATTTTGCGGATGAGGGAAAAGAGGTGTTTTTGGGTAGGGATATAGCCGTGAGAAAGACACTATCCGAGGAGACGGCCAAACTAGTGGATCTTGAAATTAGGAAGATCGTCGAAGAGGCCTATGCTGTGGCTGTGAAAATAATTGAAGAGAATAGGGATAAAGTCGAGAAAATGGCCCAGAGGTTGCTTGAGAAAGAGGTTATTGAGGCCAAGGAAATCGATGAGATTTTGGGGTTAAGCGATGATAAGGCTGCTTAAGTTTGATTCGTTGGATGGTGTAAGGAAACAGTTAAGGGCCATAGGCGTGGATAACGCTGCCCTCCGATTAATGGAGGGCAAGGGTGTATGCTACGGGGTTTTGATAAGGAATTGTAAGTTTTATCACGCTAATATTTTGAAACAAGAAGCCCTGTCTTTGGGTATAGATTGTGCCGTTCAGAAGGATGTCGTTACGGCTAAAGTAGATAAATCGGACTGTTTAATATTGGGTGATGTTAAAAGGCTCTATAAGCTTTCAGAAAAGCTGAAAGGTCAGAATTTTGAGTTTTTAAGAGAAATAGGAATAGAGTTAGAAAGACATCTGAATGGAGTTACAAAAGGTGATTTTATATTCAGGTTTAAAGGTAGAGAGATATCTTTGAAAGGCAGATTTTTGATTATGGGTATCTTGAATGTAACCCCCGATTCGTTTTCCGATGGTGGCGATTACTACGGTGTGGATAAAGCCTTGAGGCACGTTGAAGAGATGATAGAAGAAGGAGCAGACATTATTGATGTGGGCGGTGAATCCACAAGGCCGTTTGCTGAACCTATGAGTTTGGATGAGGAATTAAGAAGAGTTCTCCCTGTTATTGAGGCTATAAAGAAGGAATTTCCAGAGATTGTTGTATCCATTGACACGTATAAATCGAAGGTTGCGCAAGAGGCTTTGGATAGGGGCGTTGAGATTGTAAACGACATAAGTGGGCTTGGCTTTGATGAAAGACTAATAGAGGTTTTATCAGGCAGCGATTGTGGAATTGTTGAGATGCACATAAAGGGAACTCCAAAGAATATGCAAAAAAACCCGCATTATGATGATGTTGTATCGGAAATAAATGAAAAATTTGGGGAGATTTTGGATAAGCTCAAAGGTGCTGGTATAGATGAAAATAGAGTTGTGCTTGATCCCGGTATTGGTTTTGGAAAGAGATTTGAACACAACCTTGAGATTTTGAACAACATAGAGGCGTTTAAGGTTTGGGGCAGGCCCATACTCGTTGGCACTTCAAGAAAGAGCTTTATTGGTGGTGTTTTGGACATAAAGAACCCAAAAGAGAGGCTATTTGGGACGATTGCGTCAAATGTGGTTGCTTTCGTTAAAGGTGCACATATATTCAGGGTTCACGATGTAAAAGCACATAAAGAGGCCTTACAGTTGGCAGGTGCAATTTTAAAGGAAAAAATTAATCCATCATCTCAACAATCTTAGAATTCTTTAGGGCATTTTCCTTAACAATTGAGTTTATTGCATCGATTATACACCTAATTTGCGCAGGGTTTGATAGTGTGTATCGGTTGTATATGCCCTCTTTTTTTAATGTCACTATATTGACCTGCTGGAGAATGCTTAGATGTTTTGAGATGACGGATTGGTTCTTTTTAAAGTGGTTGGCAAGGTGATTAACACACTTTGGCTCTTTTATGTTTAATAGGTATTCGCAGATGGCAAGGCGCAAGGGGTGAGCCAGCGCCTTTACCACCTGCGTTTTAGCCTCGAACATGTCCATTTTCATTTGAACTTTATCCCAAACAGTCCCAAAGTCAATTTAATGGCTATCAGGTACAGAATAATAGCATAAATTGTCTTAATTGTCTTGGGTTTTGCTTTCTTAACGGTAAACCGAGCCCCCAATTGAGAACCGAGTAGTACGGCTAAAACCAAAACAGCAGTTGTGGTTAAGTCGAAGTGCCCCTCAGCTACATGACCCAAAAATCCACTTGCCGATGAGAACGTTACAACGTAGGCCGTTGTAGCTGCTGCCCTCTTTGCTCCATAGCCCATGCTCATAAGGATCGGTGCTGCCAAGAATCCACCACCTATGCCCAACATACCGCCGATAAAGCCTATAAAAAGGCCGCTCAAACCACCATAAATTAGTCTCTTTTTAAACTCAATCAGATTATCTTGATCGGGCGCTTTTGTTGATATGAACACCTTTGTTGCCGCCGCTAAAACTGCTATGATGAACAGTATTAAGATGATCCTTGTTGGCAAGTACTGAACAACGTATGCACCGATTGGTGCTCCTATTATGGCTGCCAAAGCAAAGGGTAGGGCACCTTTGTAGTCAATCAGCTTTGCCTTATGATAGGGTATCATTGCAAGGCCTGTGTTTAGGCCGTTAAGCAAAAGACCAAGCGGTATGGCGACGCTTTTTAGATCAAACCCGAGCCACTTCATCACGGGCACATACACCATACCGCCGCCGAGCCCCAACATTGCAAAGAGGAAAGACGCTGCCCATATAATTATGAATGTTAACCCAAGAATAGAGATAGAGGGTGTCATTTTTTACCTCTCAATAAGGTTTGTGTACTTGAAACAATCTAAGCACACCTTTTTGCCATCTTCAACCCTCAAGTAATTTTCAGCTACTGCGTCGCCACATTTCTCGCAGAATGCCAAGTTAAAGCAAGAACCTCCATGACCTGGGTCGTAGTCAAACGGTCCTTCAATTCTCACAATATCTTCGAATTTCTTGCCGAATAGTCCTAAGAATGCCTGTTTTGCCACTTCTTGATCAACCTCAGCCGGTGGTATACCTTTTAACCTGTATTGTGTGATAAACGGAGCTTCAAAGGCTGCTTTCATAATCTCTGGCCTTACAGTTACTTTAACTGCTTTTTTATTTTTTTTATCGATCAGCATGTAAGCCCATTTGCCTCGAGGATCTTTAGACATAACACCTTTTCCAAATGTGCAACCCGTTGCAAACTGAACGCCATCGGCAAAGCAACCACCGGCATGATGGTCGCCCACATAGACTATCACCTCTTTGTCCATACTGAGTTCCCTTGTGGTTCCCAATGCCTTTAAGCCAGCAAGACCTGCCAGATACCCCATGGGCATACCACCACAGAAGTGGCCGTGGATGTTTAGTGCGGAATAGAGCAACTCCTTTTCCGTATCATCCAGTGTTTTAATACTATCCACAACCTCCCTGTGGATCTTAAACCTTTCAAGCATTCTACCACCTCCCATTCATTAATTTCTGTTTCTACTATATTCCAATATTGGAATATGTCAAGTGAAAAATAAAACTAACCCCTTTAAAAATTGAAGCACTCAGAGAACCTGTTCTCTTTTTTGTTGTTTATTCGATTATGTTGAAATATTGGATTATTTAAAACTATCACCATACCCGCTATTTCACTGCTTACTCTTGTTTTCTCCTATCACTACTATCGATTCTATTTCCAACTATTTCCCATTTTACTATTCAACTATTCAACTATTCTCCACTATTCCACATTACTACTCATCAAACCAACCTCTGCCTCGTCCCATACCTCTACCCATACCACGACCCATGCCTCGTCCCATACCTCTACCCATACCACGACCCATGCCTCTGCCCATTCCAGGACCTAAGCCTGCGTATTCGTCGACCCTATATACGTTGGCAGAGCCACATTTTGGGCATGTGGGTCTTCCTGTACCAAAGGGCTCTTCAAATTCAGCACCACAATCAGCACATTTAAATCTTCTCATCATTTTAAACCTCCAACTTCTTCTAAAATCTTTTCAATTTCCTTTTCTTCTGTTAACACGACCTTAATCCCTGCGTACTCTAAGTTTCCCCTCATTCCCTCTCCTATTTCCCGGGCAACAAACACATCGACGTGGTAGTTTAGAAGTATCTGTGGTATTATTTTTCCAGCACCTAAACCCCTTCCTTCTTCCTCTGAGGTTGTTAATTCGGATGCCATCTGCGGTATAGGGTTTTTCACAGCTATCCTTTCTGTTATTTGGCCGTTTTCAATGCCTATTATGGCTATAAACTTACTGAGTGCCGTGTGATTGGATAGTGTCTTTAGGTTGTTTGTTGGAAATGCGATCTTCATCTTTCACCTCCTCGTTTTTGAACATATGTCGATTTTGAAAAAAGTCAATGGCTGAAATACTTTTTCTAAAATATAATTTGTTTATTTCAAAAAAAGAGTTAATTTATTAGAACTTTCTAACTTTTTCTGCTAAAAAAGAATTTTTTTTGTTGACAAGAAGATTAGAAAGTTATATTAGATATATTGTGATCTTTCAGAAAAAATTATTATTGAAAAAATTTAATGCTGTAAGGAGGTTGTTTATGAGCCTTAAGAGGAAACTTTTTAGTGCAGCAATAGCTGCTGGTTTGGTTCTTGGTATTGGTAGCACTTCCTTTGCAACAAACGGTTACTACATGATCGGTACTGGTGCAAAATCGTTGGGTATGGCTGGTGCTGTTGTGGCTAATCCGCAGGATGCGTCGACGATAATTCAAAACCCAGCGGGAATTGCATGGCTTCCAAACACCATGTTCGATATTGGTGGAGCAGTGTTTATGCCGCCGAGAAAGATGAACGGCCACAAGAGTGACTCCAATGTGTTTGTTGTGCCAGCTGCAGGTTTTGCCTACAACAAGATGGGTTGTAACTGTGGAACGCCGCACTTCGTATTTGGTGTGGGTATGTACGGTGTCTCTGGTATGGGTGTTGATTGGGATGATGAGAATTTGGCCAACAACAACGGTTGGCTAAAGAAAGCATACTCAAATTTGCAGATGATGGAGATGTCCATAGGCGGAGGCTATAGGGTAAACGATCAGTTGTCCATTGGTTTTGCACCTGTTATTGTATATCAGGCATTGCAGATGGAGTTTGACTGGGTTGTTCCAGATGTGGGTCAAACCAATCCAGGTTCTCCTTATTATAGAAGGATGCCTGCACCTGGTACTCACACGGACTCTTTAGATACGGCTTCTGCTTATGGTATAGGCTTTGATGCAGGCTTGGTCTATAAGATTAACGATATGTTGATGGTGGGTCTTGTTTACAAGTCAAAGAGGTACATGCAAAAACTTGAGTGGAATACTGTACCGGGCAATGCCTTAATGATAACTTCTGATAAGGTTAAAATGAGATTGGATATGCCGAGGCAGGTGGCATTGGGCATAAACTTTAGACCCATAGAGCCATTGAGAATTGAAGCTGATGTGAGATGGATAAACTACCACGATGTAATGAACGAAGTAGATGTTAGTGGAATGGCGGTTCCTTCTTGGGATTTCCACTGGCACAATCAATGGGTATTCGCACTTGGTGCAGAATACAAAGCACTTCCTTCTTTGACTTTAAGGGCTGGATTTAACTACGCCAAAGACCCAATCGATGATGACGATTTGTACATGAATATTGTTTCGCCTGCAATTGTTGAGACACATGCAACATTTGGATTTACATATAACATAGCCAAGAACTTCGATGTGTCATTTGCCTATGTTCATGCTTTCCAGCATGATCAAACAGGTGATGTTCCACCTGGAAATTACCAATATATGTTTGGCAAAGAAGTTGAAATCAAGATGCACCAGGATACCGTTGCCGCTGAAATTAGCTACGTATTTTAAGTCTTAAAACCTCCTGGCCGGTTTTAGCCGGCCTTTTTTGTTTGAATTATCACTGTTTCAAATATAAAATTTACACCCATATTGTTTTTGGGAGGAAGGGAATGGATAAGTATTTTTATGCGTTGACGGTTATAGGAAGGGATAAAGTGGGTATAGTTGCGTCTGTTGCAGAGGTGCTGTATGAAAAGGGTATATCCATTGAGGATTCCGTTTCGACTCTGTTGGGGGATCAGTTCACAATGACACTCATTGTCTCTTCTGAAAAGAATTACGGCGTTTTGGAGATTAAGAAAGCTTTTGCAAAGGCGAGAAGGGATCTTGAATTGAGTGTTTCTTTAAGAAGGATAGAGAAGGAAGAGGCAAAAACAAGGGAACCTGAGAATTTGTACAGCGTTTCCGTTTATGGTGAAGACAGGGTTGGCATCGTGTACTTTGTTTCGAAGGCCTTTGCCGAGAATAGTATTAACATCCTGGATTTGAGAACGAGGCTAACCAAGTCCGAGACGCCAATGTACGTTATGATTATGGAAGTCGATTTGCCTCAAGATATGAGCGAGAATGAACTCAAAAAGATACTTGATGATGCTTGCAAGAAAATAAACGTTGACTATTCCGTACGCAAAATAGAAACCTACGAGCTATAGGGAGTGGATTAGATGGCTGTACGTGATATTGTGATTTATCCAGATAGAAGGTTGAAAGAGGTTTGCGCTGAAATTAAAGGTATAGACGACTATACGCTTTCTGTTGCCCGTGACCTGCTTGATACACTTCACAACTATTCGCATACCGTTGGCATAGCAGCGCCTCAAATCGGTGAATTGGTCAGGATTATTGCTATAGATGCTTCGAAAAATAAGAAGGGTCAAAAGATCAATCATGGTGAGCTTGTCATGATAAATCCAGAAATTCTTGAGTGGAGCAGTATCATAAAGACGCGTGAGGGTTGCTTGAGTATCCCCGATTATACGGGCAACGTGAACAGGGCAAGGAAAGTCACGGTGAAATACTACGACTTAGATGGCAATGAACATAGGTTTGATACAGAGGGTTTTGAGGCTGTTGTTTTACAGCATGAGATAGACCACCTTGATGGTATTCTCTTTATAGACAGGATTATATCAAGGAGAACAGACCTGTTTAGAAGAAAAAACTATTAGGCAATGGGTTTATTTAAGCTTGTAAGTGATTATGAGCCTGCTGGTGATCAGCCGAGGGTTATAGATGAGCTTGTCAATAACTTGGAAAGAGGCGTTAAGTATCAGGTCCTTTTGGGTGTTACGGGCAGTGGTAAGACCTTTACCATTGCAAACGTTATAGCAAAAATCGACAAACCTGTTCTTGTTATATCACACAATAAAACATTGGCCGCGCAACTGTACAACGAATTTTCCACATTTTTCCCTGAAAATGCCGTCGAGTATTTCATAAGCTATTACGATTACTATCAACCGGAGGCCTACATACCTCGAACGGACACATATATTGCAAAGGATGCATCGATCAACGATGAGATAGACAGGCTGAAACAAAAAACCGTTATGAGCTTGATGACGCGTAGGGATGTTATTGTTGTGGCAAGTGTGTCGTGTATCTACGGCATTGGAGAAAGAGAGGACTATTCGGCTTTAGCTTTTTACATAAATGTGGGTGACGAGATTTCAAGAAAGGAGATTTTGTCCCGTTTTGTGGAACTATTGTATGTGAGAAACGATGTGGATTTTGATAGGGGAACGTTTAGGGTTAAGGGTGATGTGATAGATATATACCCAGCTCACATGAGAAATATGGCAGTAAGGATCGAGCTCTTTGACGATGTTGTTGATAGAATTGTTCTATTTGACCCACTGACCAATAGGATTATAGAGGAGAAGAATTCCATTGTTATTTTTCCGGCAAACTTGTACATAACAAGCAAACAGAAAAAGGAGAGGGCAATTAGGTCGATTCAAGAGGAGTTAAAAGAAAGGATTGAATACTTTAAAGAAAGGGGAAAATTGTTAGAAGCGCAAAGGATTGAGGAACGTGTGAATTTTGACCTTGAGATGATAGAGCAGGCGGGCACTTGTCCGGGTATTGAGAATTACTCCAGGCACTTTTCAAACAGAAAGCCCGGAGAACCGCCATATACGTTGGTGGATTACTTTGGTAACGACTTTTTAACGATAATTGATGAGTCCCACGTTACAATACCACAACTCATGGGTATGTATAGGGGTGATTATTCACGCAAGAAGACACTTGTTGACTACGGATTTAGACTGCCCAGTGCTTTGGATAATAGGCCACTGAAGTTTGAAGAACTGATGGAGCGTTGGGATCAGGTTATATTTGTCTCTGCAACGCCAGCCGAGTTTGAGATTAACTTATCCAAAGGTATAGTGGTTGAACAGATCATTAGGCCTACAGGATTGATGGAGCCGCCTGTTGAAGTGAGACCCATGGATACGGCTGTGGATGATCTGTATGGCGAGATAAAGAAGGCTATAGAAAAGGGTGGCAAGGTTTTGGTTACTACGCTTACAAAAAGGATGGCTGAGGACTTAAGTGAGTACTACAACGATTTAGGTTTAAGAACAAAGTATATGCACTCAGAGCTAAACGCAATAGAGAGGGCAAAAATCATATCGGATTTGAGGAACGATAAATTTGATTGTATAATTGGTGTAAACCTGTTAAGGGAAGGGCTTGATATACCAGAGGTCAATCTTGTGGCTATTTTGGATGCCGATAAAGAGGGTTTCTTACGCTCCACAACAAGCCTTATTCAAACGGCTGGTAGGGCATCAAGAAATGCCGATTCTAAGGTTATATTCTATGCCAATACAATGACAGAATCTATGAAAAAAGCAATAGAGGAGATCAAAAGGAGAAGAAAAATCCAGGCTGAATACAATAGGGAACATGGAATTGTGCCTAAGACAATTGTTAAATCGAAGGATAACAAGATGTTAGAAATGTGCAATTTGGATTATTTGGATAAGCTTGAGGTCTTTGAAGAAAAGGTTGACAAGAAGGATATACCTAAAAGGATTAAGATGCTCAAGAAGCTCATGCAGGATGCCGTTAAAAAGATGGAGTTTGAAAAGGCGATTGAGTATAGGGATGAGATAGAGCGGCTTAAAAAACTTGACCTTGAGGCTGGGTGATATATTATCTTGTTAAGTATGTTTTGTGGGAGGAGCGATGCTTGAGTTAAGAGATATAAAGTATTCGAAAAACGGCAATGAGATCATTAAAGGTATAAACATGAAATTTGAAGAGGGCAATGTTTACTGTATTGTGGGCAACAACGGGGTAGGTAAATCTACCATTGGGTATATAATCATGGGTTTGAGCGATTACAAACCGACAGGGGGTAAGATCCTTCTTAATGGTGAGGATATTACGGATCTTGATGTGACAGAAAGGGCAAAGAGGGGTATATCTCTATTGTGGCAAGAGCCTGCGCGGTTTGAGGGTATAACGGTTGAGAATTACCTTAGGTTGAACAGGGATATAAAAAAGGAAGAAATAGAAGAGGCACTGAAGCTCGTTAATCTTGAGCCGAGCATGTATATGAGGCGTTACGTTGATAAGAAATTGTCAGGTGGTGAACGCAAAAAGGTTGAGCTTGCAAGTTGCATTTTACTTAAACCAAAATACGTAATAATGGATGAGCCGGATAGCGGTATAGATATTATGAGCTTGGATATGATTGTTAGGGTGATAAATTATTTTAAGGAAAAGGGAAGCGCGGTTATCGTTATTACGCATAGAAAAGAAATAGCGCTTAATTGCGGATATTCGTATTTGATCTGTGCGGGCAAGGTGTTCTTAGAGGGGGATAGCAAGAAGATCGTGTCTTATTATGAGACTACGTGCGATAACTGTGGGCATGTGAACTATTTAGAGGAGGAGTGATGGATATAGTAAAAGGATATGAAAAGGAGTTTGAACAGTTAGTTGAGATATACGAGAAAAATACAAATGACAAGAGCTTGAGGAGTCCAGGTGTTGCTACAATAATCGTGAGTGGAAACAAAGTTGTGGGTTTGAATAGCGTTAAAGGTATGCACATAAGATCGAAAGAGAGAGCCGATGGGCTTGTAATGATAGATGTTGAGATCGAGGATAACACGATTATCCCTATTCCTGTCCATCTGTGCACGGGATTTTTAAAGAAGAGGGGAGAGCAAATTTTAAAGTTTAACTATATCATTGGAGACAATGTTAAGGTTAAGTTTAAGTCGCACTGTATATTGACAAAAGTCGAGAAGCTTCATCATTATATGGAGAGCGATATGTATATTGGCAAGAACTCTTTCGTTACATATGAGGATGAGCACTTTCACGATGAAGGCGGCGGCGTGTTCGTTGAGACAATAACGAGGATGAAAATAGACGAAGGTTCTTTTTTCTCAAGTAAATTCTATGAGACGAAAACGAGGGTTGGTAGGATAAACGTCGTTATGGACATAGAGCTTTTGAAGAATGCAAAGGCCGATCTTGAAAGCAAGATATACGGTAGAGAGGATGATATTATTGACATAAGAGAGGTTTTGAGACTGAACGGTGAAAGTTCGTCGGGCATTGCAAAATCTACAGTATTTGCAACGGATAGAACAAAGGCGCATGTTGTAAATGAGGCCTATGGTAACGCGCCTTATGCTCGAGGCCATATTGAGTGTAACGAGATTGTTAAAGGAGATGATGTTGAGGTTTCTACGTTGCCGCTTTTGAAGGTTTTAAACGATAAGGCAGAGCTTACGCATGAGGCAAGTGTTGGAAGAATTAACCAAGCCCAGCTTGAAACATTGATGGCTAAAGGATTGACAGAGGATGAGGCTGCCGAGTTTATTGTGAATGGATTGTTGAGCTGATGTTTAAGCTTTTATTCTTTCTTTTCCTGCTGTTTTTGTTTGTTATCTTATATTCATTTAAAAAACGTGT
>WFQR01000049.1 GCA_015486955.1 Hippea sp.
AAATCTCGTACAAATCGTAGAGCCTATCGATCTGGCTTACCGTCAACTGCACAACATTTAGATGTCTGTTCCTATACTCATTAGCAAAAGCTTTAACAAGCGATGACTTACCGCACCCACGCTCCCCCCACAAAAGCACATCCAAAAAGGGCTTGTTACTAATAAAGCTTTCTATATTTTTTCTAAACAAACTAATCTGGTGATCCAGACCAATTAAGTCTTTTGTTGTTATATCTGAAAAGTTTATTATGGGTTTTAGAACTCCTTCATAAAACCGAAAGACGTTTTTATCCTTCATGTCAGCACAAAAACAACCTTCTTTGCACCCTGAACGCCACTTATGAGTTGTTTTTCAATGTCGGCAGTTTTACTCTCCGCACCCACAAATAGCAAATAATCTTCACCTTTAGCCTTTTTATAAGCCTCGAGAGAACTATCGCAAATCTTATCCTTATCAACAATCACGTAGAGTTCATCCACATCTACAACACAACCCAACTTAAAATCATCCGACACATCCACCAAAACATTACCCTCTTGGGCATTTGCAGACACAGCCCTAACAACGCCAACTCTATTAAACCTAAAATGATCACTATTATCGTATGAGATCTTTTCAAACAGATCCTTTGCATCCTTAATTTCCAATATCTCAACGCCATTCAACTTGGCGATATTCACAAATCTTTCTAAAACTTCACTCATCCTCTTCAAGCCTTTTTATAAATTTGGAATTCTCATACGTGTAAATTATGGGCTTTCCTGTGGGAATTTCAAACTTGGGTATGTCTTCGTCTGAGATATTTTCTATAAACTTCACAATTGCCCTCAGACTGTTTCCATGTGCGCTTACAAGTATGTTTTTTCCGCTCTCTAACTTTGGAATAATAACGCTTTTGAAGAACGGGATTGTCCTCTCGTAATTATCCTTTAAAGATTCACCGCCGGGCGGATTTATATCGTAACTTCGTCTCCATTTATGCACCGTGTCCGCTCCGTATTTTTCAGCCGTTTCCTGCTTATTAAGGCCTTGCAGGTGTCCATAATACCTTTCGTTTAGCTCCTCATGTTCGTAAACGGGCAAAACAGGTATGGTATCAGGCATATTTGCCCATTCCTTCATCTTACCCTCGCTGTGTTGTATTATCGGTATCTTACCGCATTCATTTTTTGAAAGTGCAATCATAGCCGTTTGGATTGAACGAATTAAGGCCGAAGTGTAAACCTCATCAAAGCAGTAATTTTTAAGCTTCTCTCCTGCCTTTATTGCTTCCTCAATACCCTCGTATGCAAGCGGTACATCCACCCAACCTGTAAAAAGGTTTAAGGCATTCCACATCGATTTTCCATGTCTAAGCAAAACGAGTATAGCCATATTTCCCCCTCGTTGAATGGATTTTTACACTTGAAAAAATAAAAATGGAGCCAGCGATAGGACTCGAACCTACGACCTGCTGATTACGAATCAGCTGCTCTACCAACTGAGCTACGCTGGCTCTCTGTAGGATGGATTTTTACAGAAGCGGCAGATTTTGTCAAGGGGATTATTTTTACTGTTGTAATTTGTGTAAAATAGGTGCAAAAAAACACAAAAATGGTATTATTTAAGGAGGAGGCTTGAAATGACCAATATAACAGAAAACATTGAGTTCACAGACAACGGCAAAAAGGTCATAGTGCCGAGAGAGCTTTGGGATGAGATTGTTGAGGCTTTAGAGGATTATGGTTTATTGAAAGCAATGGAAGAGACGGAAAATTCACCCCTGCTTACCAAAGAAGAAGTATACGAGGACTATCTACTTGGCAAGCTTGCCAAAGATAGGTTGAAAGATTTAGACAAGGCGGTTGAGGTTAGCCTGGATGAGCTTAATAAAGAGTGAAAGCACTTTTATTGCCATAGGCTTCATAGTCAGCTTCACAATTTCATTTCTTTTCTTGGTAAGCCTCAACACGCCCATTCTGCATGCTCTTATTGCAAGCTTTTTTATAACAATGTTTGGCGGTGTAATTTTGGGGTGTTTGGCAGTTGGTGTAGTTTTGCTTATTGTAAAGTATGTAGGGTGGGCGTTGAGGGGTTAACGGCTTTCTCTTGCCGAGTAGGAATTTTTTTACAAGCCTCGCTAAAAGTTACCCCATGGTTACCCCAGCATTTTCACCAACAAAAAACGCCAACCCCGGCGTTGCCGAGATTGGCGTCAGATTAAGGTTTTTGTTGGTAGCGGGGGGAGGATTTGAACCTCCGACCTTCGGGTTATGAGCCCGACGAGCTACCAGACTGCTCCACCCCGCGCCAAGCGACGCCTTTATTTATAATCATTTATTCTCAAAAGTCAAGTCTTTTAACACCCGACACTATATGTTTTTCAAAAACTCTAAAAACTTCTTTTTACTCTCTTCTTTGTTCTTGCATATGGGACAAATATCTTGATTTTCTGACGAATAAAATCCCTTTCCACAAATCTTGCATACATTCCTCTTTGCCTCAAATAAATTAACAATCCCATCTTTAAAATTTCTTACACTTCCTTTTTTAAAACTTAAGGCCTCTCTAATGCATGCCTTTTCACATTCTCCACATCCAACACACAAACTCGGATAAAACAAAATCCTTCCTAAATTTTCATCTTTTTTAATCAAAATTGCATTACAAGAACAGATGTATTCGCAAACGCCACACAGGTTACATCTATTGTCAATACTTATCATTCCAATCTCTGGATACGTTATATCCTCAATAATTTCTCTGCCTTTTATCAAACCAATCAACAAATCCCTCTTAGTGCGGTTTTTCTTTCCTTTAAATACCTTAAACAAACCAGAAAATACATCCCTTCTTGATACAACCTTCTTAGGTGTATAAATCTCCTTTGAGATCTCTTTCTTAACTTTAAAACGTAACTCAAGACCAAGGGACTTTGCAAGCACAACAGACTTTTTTACATTTTTCTTAAAATACATTAAACTATCCTTTAACTTACACATTTTACAATCGCCAGTCTTTATCACCACGTTCTTGCCGCTCAACATCAAATATAAAAGCAACACCTCTGTAATTCTGGAAACACAAGATACCTTAATATCAGAGTTCGATTTAACGCAACCTATATCGATATCCATAATATCTTCTGTAGCCTTTACAATCTCCCAATCATCGCTCTCCATCTGAATTGCTGAAAATCTGCACGACGAATAACATAAGCCGCATTCTACGCACAAATTCGGATCAATTTTAGGTGTAGGTGAAAAAATTATGGCATCAACGGGGCACATATCCTCACAGTCTCTACAGTGGGACTTAGAAAACGTATGTCTAATGCAACTATCACCGTTTATAAAAATACTACCTGACAAAGAAAAATCTAACACAAATGCAATTCTACAAAGATAAACTTCGTTGTCCAGAGAAATGTTGACTTTTTTGTCTTTATCTATACACTTTCAAAAAATGGTGGAGGTGGAAGATGCTTCCGAGCTGGCAAGAGATGGTTCCGGTTCTTATAATCCTCATAATTATATTTGGGGCAAGAAAGCTACCAGAGATAGGTGCAGGTTTGGGTAAAGGTATAAAGGAGTTTAAAAAATCGATGAAAGAGGCAGACGAAGAGGAGAAAAAACCAATAGAAACGGAAGCTAAAGAAGAAACAAAGAAAGAGGACTAAAAATCCTATGAGAGACAAAATAAGGGTGATCATAGACAACTATTTAAAAGATAAAGGGTACAACATTGAGTATGTTATTGAATACCCCAAAAACGAAAGTTTTGGCGATTATTCAACAAACTTCGCAATGATATTGGCATCAAAAGTAAAACAAAATCCAAGAGATATAGCCAATGACTTTGTTAAAAGCTTATGTACAGATATTTTCGATAAAGTTGATATAGCTGGTCCTGGCTTTATTAACTTTTACATAAAAAGGGAAGCATTTTTAAAGGAACTATTGGAAATTGTTAAAAACAAAGAGGTCTACTTCAAGCCAAAAATAGATAAACAAAAGTTCATACAGGTGGAGTTTGTTAGTGCAAATCCTACCGGTCCTTTGCATGTGGGTCATGGAAGGGGCGCTGCCATTGGGGATTCAGTTGCACGCATACTGAAGTTCTGCGGACATAGAGTTGAAAAGGAATACTATATCAATGACGCTGGCCTGCAAATGGAACTTTTGGGTCAATCGCTGTTTGTTAGATACAAGCAACTTTTAGGTGTTGATGAAGCCTTGCCTGAAGATGGATACAAAGGCGAATATTTAATCGATATAGCCAAAGAACTGATTGTTGAATATGGTGAAAATCTACTAAAAATGGACGAAAACGAAGCAATAGAGTTGTGTAAGAACAGAGCCGCTGAAAAGATCCTAAAAGACATCATGGACGTTTTGCGCAACTTTAGGGTTTCCTTTGACAAGGTATTTAACGAGAAACACCTGTATGAAACAGGTGAAATGGAAGAAAGCCTGGAGCTTCTAAAAAACAAAGGTGTAATCTATGAAAAGGACGGTGCCTTGTGGTTTAAAAGCACACAATTCGGAGATGATAAGGATAGGGTTTTAAAGCGCAAAAACGGCGCTTTTACTTACTTTGCAAGCGATATTGCATACCACAGAAACAAGTTTTTAAAGAGAGGTTTTGACGAGGTAATAGATGTATGGGGTTCCGATCATCATGGATACGTAAAAAGGGTTAAGGCTGCCATAGAAGCCATGGGAATTGACCCTGAAAGGCTAAAGGTTATACTTGTGCAAATTGTAAATCTCTTAAGAGGCGGCGAAAAGGTTTCCATGTCAACAAGGAAAGGTGAATTTATCGAGCTTGAAGATGTGATAAACGAGGTTGGTGTCGATGCAGCAAGGTTCATGTTTGTATCAAGAAGTATAGACTCCCATTTGGACTTTGATCTGGAGCTTGCAAAAAAGCAGAGTAACGACAACCCGGTTTACTATGTTCAATACGCCTATGCGCGCATAAACTCCATATTTGATCAATTGGGCAAAAAAATTGAGCCGAATTTGGAAAGTGTTTGGAATCTTAAAGAGAAAGAGGAGTTAGACCTAATAAAAGCGCTAATTCAATTTAAGGAGCTTTTGGAAAAGGCATATGAAGAAAGGGATCCATACTTTGTAACGAAGGGTCTTCTGGGTATAGCTGAGAAATTCCACAGGTTTTACAACAAGCATAGGGTAATAGGATCGGAAGAGAATCTATTTAAGGCACGGTTATTGCTTATTGAAACTGTGGCACTATCTTTAAAATTGGGATTCGATCTTATAGGCATAGAGGCCAAAAAAAGAATGTAGGAGGAAAAAATGGCAGAGCCTGAGAATAAGGACAAGATTAAAGAAATATTGGAAGGGCATAACAAAAAATTCACAACAACAGAACTTATAGTAGGCATCATTGTGCTTTTAATTATTGGCTGTGGCATAGGATATGCGATATTTAAACTTTTAACTCCGGCACCTAATCAAATTCCGCCCACAAGCACAGTAACAGCGGTTCAGCAGCCCGCTATACCTCAGTCCACAGAAGAAGAAAATACGGCGGTAAATGAGGAAACAAAGCAAACACAACCACCCGTTGTTCAAAACAACACAAGTGAAAATGAAGAAGAAAATCAGTATCAAAATGTAGAGAATAACACTGCGCAAAATGCAGTTGCTCAAAATTCAGAACAAAATCAAATAGGGCCTAACATCATTCCACCAACGAGCACAACCAATCAAATTCAAAAACAACCAACCACAAAGCCAAACGAAGAAGCGAAAAAACAGACACTCCAAAAAACCAAAAGGGCTGTATCAAAAACAAGCAAAGCAACAGCAACAAAAAGGGTTAAAACAAAAAGGCATATCAAAAAGCATGTATATACCCGTGTAACAAAGTACTATATTCAGGTCTCATCCAACAAAAATAGGAAATTGGCTCTGTTAAACGTTATTAAACTTAGGAAATGTGGTCACAATGCATTTACAAAAGAGGTTAAGATAAAAGGGGTTAAATACACGCGGGTCTACGTTGGACCCATAAA
>WFQR01000050.1 GCA_015486955.1 Hippea sp.
ACCTTGCCCTTTTCATAACTCAACGGATATCCACCACTTGCCAGAACGACGCATACGGCATACTCACTTTTCCATTTTAAACTGTAGTCATTTAAATTCCCCTCTACTGTCGCAAGCATGATCTCTACTATGTCGCTCTCAAGGAGCGGGAGTATTGCCTGTGTTTCTGGATCTCCAAAGCGACAGTTGAACTCTAAAACGTACGGCTTTCCGTTCTTTATCATCAATCCGGCATACAGAACGCCTTTGTACTTTCTGCCTTCCTCTTTCATGCCTATTATGGCTCGTTTCATAATATTCTCTATTATGTACTGCTGCATCTCTTCATTGACAATTGGGGCAGGGGCGTAGGCACCCATTCCACCGGTGTTTGGTCCTTCATCGTTGTTGTAAACGGGCTTGTGGTCTTGGGCTGCTATCATGGGTAGTATGTTTTCCTCGTCGCTAAAGACCAAAAAGGATGCTTCCTCGCCTTCCAAGAATTCTTCAATGACAACCCTGTTTCCCGCCTCGCCGAATCTCTTTTTGATGAAAATGTCCTCTAAAGCTTTAACCGCCTCTTCTTCTGTTTTTGCTACTGTAACTCCCTTTCCAGCAGCTAAACCATCGGCCTTGACAACAATTGGAGCACCCTTAGATTGGACATAAGACTTCGCTTCGTTGAAGTTGTCGAATGTTTCGTATTCGGCTGTGGGGATAGAGTATTTCTTTAAAAATTCCTTTGTAAAGGACTTACTTGCCTCAATGATTGCAGCATCCTTTTTTGGACCAAATGCCTTAATTCCAGACTTTTCAAGTTCGTCCACTATACCCAAAGCCAAAGGGTTTTCAGGCCCAACAACGACCAAGTCTATCTTTTCATCCCTTGCGAATTTTACGATTTTTTCTATATCTTCAGCACCAATATTTACGTTTTTTGCAATCTTTGAAGTCCCAGCATTGCCAGGCAGACAGTAAAGTTCATCACACAGCGTTGATTGTTTTATTTTATATGCAAGTGCGTGTTCCCTTCCACCGCCACCAACTACAGCTATTTTCATGTTTTCTACCCCTTATAGCTTGAATTTCCCAACAGCTTGAGATACATCTTCAGCTATATTCTTTAATTCCTCCGAGGCCCTTGATACGTTTTCTGCTGCTTTGGCGTTCTCTTTAACAGCCTCTGTAACCTCTCTGACCTGGGAGTCTATTTCAGCTACTGTAGCTGAGATTTCTTCAATTGCTGCACTTGTTGAGTTGATTTCTTCGATTGTCCTGTTGGTTCTTTCAACAACCTCGTTTATATGATCCTTATTTTCCTGAATGGCTTTGGCTTCGGATAGGATGCTATCTTGTGTGTTCTTTGTTTTCTCTATGGCTTTTTCAACATCCTGTTGCATCTTTACGATCATATTTCTAATCTCTTCTGTGGAACTCTGAGTTTTCTCTGCCAACTTCCTAACCTCGTCAGCAACAACGGCAAAGCCACGTCCCGCTTCTCCAGCGCGCGCTGCCTCTATGGCCGCATTCAAGGCAAGCAGGTTTGTCTGGTCGGCTATATCGCTAATCACGTCAACAATTTTGCCTATGTGTTTCGAAGATTCGCCAACGATGTTTATTTGGTTCATCGTGTCTTCGGCCAACTTGGCGTTAATCTCCATGCTCTTGACCCTCTCTTCTATGTCGTGAATCATCTTTTCATTAACTTCTCCTATTTGATTTGCAAGGTGTGTTACGTTTTCAGCAGATCGTGCAATGTCGTCTATTGCCTTTGTTGTATCGTTTATTGCGTGCATTATCTCTTCCATGCTTCTTGTTGTTTCTTCATTTGTTGCGGACATTTCAGCAGCAGCTGTGGCCAAGCTTGAAGAGTGCGATACCATAACATCCGAAGCCTGTTTTATGTTTTGAACCATCTTTCCCAATTCTTTTGCCATGTCGTTTAAGTCTCTTTTTAGCTTGCCTATTTCGTTATTGGAATCAACTTCAAACCTAACATTCAAGTTGCCGTGCTTAAACATTTCAATAACCTTTGAAACACCAATCAATGGATTTAGTAGGTAGTTTCTTATTACAATGAACCCTGCTAATAGGATGATTGTCAAAATAGCGTAGATTATAATCAGAATAGCCAACGTTGTCTTAAAGCTTGATTTTACCTTATCCATTGAAGCCCTCATTATATTTATTCTGTTTTCTGTAAGCTGTGTAAGTGTATTTTCTATAGAGCTCGACACATCATTGAGTTCTTTAATTACACCATTAGATACATTTCCAGTTTTTATGGCGTTTAACATATCTTGTGTTGCCTGTTTAAGATCCGAGTTTATTCTATTCTTTATATCGTTGAGCGTGTTTATCTCTTCAGCTGAGAGCAGGCTTCTGTATCTATTTACGTCCTCGTTTATAAGGTTGTTTATCTTGTCAAAGTATACAGTGGCCTGTCTGACGAGTGCGGGATTTTTCTTTATGTAAGCCTTCAGAAGGAATTTTGAACCTTTGCTATAGTTATTCTCGATTTGGTGGTACAGTACAATTTCACTTACGTCCCTATAGTAGATGCTGTTTATCTCCTCCTTGTTCTTGTTGAGTACGACGAGTGTGTAAATAGTTGCGAATACAAAGCCCAGCACTATCAAAAGAAAGCTTCCGATCGTCAGTGTCTTTACCGATATATTTTTCATAAGCCACCCCCTCCTTTTTTGTTTCGAATTTAGTAATTAGCCGTTAAAAGTCAAGCACCTAAAATCCACCATTGTAGATTAAATATATGCCTGCAAAAACCAACAGCGCTCCAGAAGCCCTCTGTAATAAATCCAACCTTCTCAAGATCTTCGATGCCTTGAAGAAGTAGTTTATAGAGAACGAAAACACCAAAAATGGTAATCCTATGCCCAACGAGTACACCAAAAGCAGTAGAGCACCCTGTTGCATGTTTGCCGTATCTGCAGCAAGTATCAAAATTGATGAGAGCATAGGTCCTACACAAGGACTCCAGCCAAAAGCGAATATTATTCCAAAGACAAACGATGAAATGAGCCCTGTTGAGTGAAAACAGGCTGTAAACCTTTTTGTTTTGTTTAGGAAGTTTAGCTTAAAAATTCCCGTGAGCTGTAGACCGAATATTATGACTATAGCACCCGAAATTCGGGCGAATAGTATTTTGTTCTTTAATAGGAATGCCCCTATGCTGCTTGATGCAACACCCATTGCCACGAATATGGATGCAAAACCCAGTATGAATGCAGTTGTTCTTAAGAAAATGATGGTTGGATTTATACCTGTGCCCTTTTTGAGCTCCTCAAGGCTGTGGCCTGTAACAAAGGATATATAAACGGGGATTAAAGGAAATATACAAGGTGAAAAAAAGCTCAGTAATCCGCCCACAAAGGCGCCCCAGATAAGGCTTAAGCTCATCAGCTACCTCCGAATAGCGACGCAAAGAAGCGCGCAATGGGATTTTCCTTGACTTTGATATTCTCTTTAAACATGTTATTTATAAACTTTTTCATCGATATTGTAAAGTTAGAGTTGGGATACAGTTCCGCTACGGCTTTCTGTTGTTTTACTGCTGACGGCAGGTTTTTGTCTATCAATGAAAATCCGCTGTATTTGAATTCCTTGTTTAGGAATTTTTTGCATATTTTGTTTAAGTTCTCATACGTTGTCTCTGCCTCCTGCTTGCTTTTTGCCATATTGACAAATACGCTGATGTTTTCCTTTTTGTAGTTTGTTGAGGCGATCTTTATTACGGCATAGGCATCTGCCATCGATGTGGGCTCAGGCGTTGTAACAACCACAATCTCTTCTGAACTTTTAATGAACGATGTAACCTTCTTTGATATACCAGCACCCGTGTCTATAAGCAGAACATCCGTGTCTTTTATTATTTCCATAAGCTCGTCCTTTATCTTTGAAAACACAGGCTCGCTGATGTTTGCCATCTCCTCTACGCCGCTTCCTGCCGGTATGACATGAAAATTGTCATTTACCTTTATCATAATTTCCTTCATCTTCTTGCCATTTTTTATCACATCAATGAGTGAATGTTTGGGTTTTAAACCCAAAAGTATGTCTATGTTTGCTAAGCCTAAATCGGCATCAAAGACGATCACCTTCTTGTTGATTGTGCTCAGCAGATAGGCAACATTTGCAACAATATTGGTTTTTCCCACACCACCTTTACCACTTGTAAAGGCAATGACACGGGATTTTTTCTTTTCTTTATTTTTCTCTTTGACCATTTCTCTCAATTTCTCAGCTTGATCAGCCATCTTTCACACCCCTTTTGATGATTAAAGAGGAAACCTTCAAGGGCTGAGCTTCCATTATGTCTGTTGGCACATCCTGTCCGTATGAAACATAGAACACCGGTTTTCTTGTCTTGACAACGATGTTTAGCATTGTACCTGGTGTATTTGTTTCGTCCACTTTGGTGAATATCAAATCATTTATGGGCAAGACTTTAAACTGGTTGTACGTTGATATACAGTCCTCTTCCTTTGTATTTACAGCTAAAACCAACGATAGGTGTAGTCTGTTTTCACCCTTGAAAATCTCGAACAGTTCGTTTAAGCGTTTTATATCCTGTGGGCTCCTGCCAACTGTGTCTACAAACACCACATCCATATCTTTTAGCTCTTCAATGGCGTTTTTGAAATCCTCTTTTGTGATGCTCACAATTGCGGGTATGTCCATGATCTTTGCGTAGTTTAAGAGCTGATCAACTGCACCAATCCTGTACGTGTCCGTCGTAATTATGCCCACCCTTTTGTCCTTTTTTAGCTTATAAATCGCCGCCAGTTTTGCCAAAGTAGTCGTTTTTCCAACACCCGTTGGACCTAAAAGAACAATGTATTTGTTTGTTGGCTTGCTCTGTTTAAAGAACTGGCTTATTACAACAGACAAATATTCCTTTACGTACTCATCATCGTTTAATCTGCTTTTGTCTATGTTTTTGTAAACACCTAGTATGATCTTGTAAGCGTATTTTTTTCTGATCCCTATATCGCACATGTATGTGAAGTGCTTGTTCATGCCGAGCGGTATCTTTGATATGTCTATCTCTTCCGATTTTTTCGAGTAGCTTATGGCCCTTTTTAGGTCATCTATGTCCGATTTTATATCGTTCACAAGGCGCTCTATGTTCTCTTTGCCCGCTTTGTAAATGAGCTGTTCTAACTTTTTTATCCTCTCTTCCAAATTGTCCGTTTCTTTCTTTGTTTCTTTTGTGGGTATGTTATCGCC
>WFQR01000051.1 GCA_015486955.1 Hippea sp.
GATATAGAGGGCTCAGAATATAAAGCATTAAAGGGAAGTGAAAAAACAATAGAAAGATTTAAACCAAAGTTGGCGATTTGTGTATATCATTTATACAATGATTTATGGGAAATCCCTTTATTGATCAAAAGATTAAACAGCCAATACCGGTTGTATTTAGGTCATCACTCTCAAAATTTACTCGATACAGTTTTGTATGCTATATAATGGGGTTGATATGGATAAAATATTAGTGAAAGTTAGAGTAAATACTCTAAAATCAATTTATAGTGCACAATCTGGTCATCCCGGTGGTTCACTGTCAATTGTCGATATTTTGGTTTATCTGTATTTTAAAGAAATGAATATGCAAGATTGGCAAGATCCTAACAGGGACAGATTTGTTTTATCAAAAGGTCATGCATGTCCAGCTTTGTATGCAATATTAGCAGAAAAAGGGTTTATAGAAAAAAATGAACTGTGGAATTTGAGAAAAACGGGCGCTCTTTTGCAGGGGCACCCAGAGGTTGGAATTCCCGGTATTGAAGTTGCTTCTGGTTCTTTGGGTCAAGGTTTTTCTGCAGCACTTGGCATAGCATTGGGAGCAAAAAGGTTGAACAAAAATTTTAGGGTCTATGTGATTCTCGGCGACGGTGAGTGTAATGAAGGGCAAGTCTGGGAAGGAGCTATGTTTGGTGCTTTTCATAAGTTAGACAACTTAGTTGCTATAGTGGATTACAACAACCTACAAAGCGACAATAGTTGCGACAATGTCACAGCTTTGTCTCCTTTAAATGAAAAATGGAAAGCATTTGGATGGCATGTTTTAGAGATAAATGGTCATGATTTTGAGGAAATAGAGAATGCTTTTAGCATTGCAAGAAGGACAAAAGGTAAACCCACATGTATTATTGCACATACAATCAAAGGCAAAGGTGTGTCATTTATGGAAAACAATCCTGCTTGGCATGGAAGTAGGGGCTTGACAGATGAAGAATTAAAACAGGCGTTAAAAGAATTGGGTGAAGAATGATTTCTTTAAGAGAGGCTTTTGGGAAGTATTTGTTAGAATTGGCAAAGAATAGAAAAGATTTCTTTGTTTTAGATGCTGATGTTGCGGGCGGAACATTTACGCATTGGTTCAGGAATGCCTTTCCAAATCGCTTTGTGGAATGCGGCATTGCCGAGCAAAATATGTTTGGCGTTGCGGCTGGCCTGTCAACTTTAGGTGTTATTCCTATCGTTACAACCTATGCTGTTTTTGCTTCCATGAGAGCTATTGAACAGGCGAGAAATTCTATCGCATATCCTAATTTTAATGTAAAAATCGTAGCATCTCATCCAGGTATAGATACAGGTCCTGATGGTGCTACACACCAGGCCATAGAGGATTTAGCAATATACAGATCTATACCGAATTTTGTTGTTTTATCTCCTGCAGATGATATTGAATTGAAACAGTGTTTAGACTTTGCACTCGATTATAAAGGTCCTGTTTATATGAGAACGGGCAGAAGCCCTGTACCAACAATCCATAATGAAGACTATAAATTCAACTTTGGGTATCCTGATTTGTTGTTCGAGGTAAACAAAGATATTGTAATTTTTGGTTGTGGAATAACCTCTCATAGAGTTCTGAATGTTGCAAAAAAGCTCGGTATAACAGCTGTCAATGTACCAACACTTAAACCAGTAAACAATGAAGCCTTTGTCAATATTTTGAAAACAGCAAAAGTAGCAATAACTGTAGAGGATCATAACATCATCGGTGGTCTTGGGGACCTAATTGGAAGCATAATTTCAGAAAATAGACTGTGTGTAAAGTTGATGAAAGTGGGTGTTCATGATAAGTTCGGAAAATCAGGAGACCCAATTGAACTTGCAAAGTTGTATGGTATAGATGAGTCATCAATAGAAAACACGGTTAAAGAGGTGATAAATGAGATTAAAAGATAAGGTAGCGTTGGTGACAGGCGGGTCAAGGGGCATAGGAAAGGCTATTGTTGAAAAGATCGCTCCTTTAGTTGGTTGCACAGTTTTTACATATAAAAAAAATAAAGAAAAGGCCTTGCAAATAAAGGAAAGTTTAAATAACAAGGGATATAAAGCTGAGTGTCTTAAGCTTGACCAATCCGATAGAGATGAGATAAAGGCGGTTATAAAAGAAACACATAGATTATTCGGTGGCGTAGATATATTGATTAACAACGCTGCGATTTCCCAGGAAAAGCCATTCGAGACAATTACAGACGAAGATTGGGAGTTAATGTTAAAAACCAATCTTCAAGGACCTTTCGGATTAATTCAAGAATGTTTGCCTCATATGAAGGAAGAAAGATGGGGAAGAATAGTTAACATTGTTTCCATTGGCGGGCAATGGGGAGGCTATAATCAGGTGCATTATGCTGCATCAAAAGCAGGCCTTATTAGCTTAACGCATTCTATAGCAAAAATCTATTCAAAATTTGGGATAACGAGCAATGCGGTATCCCCAGGACTTGTTGCAACCGATATGTCAAAGGATGAATTAGAAACTGAAGCAGGAAAAAGGAAAGTTGAAAATATACCTTTAGGAAGAATAGCAACACCAGAAGAAATTGCCAGCGTTGTGGCTTTTCTTATAAGCGATGAAGCCTCTTATATAACTGGGCAAACAATTAATGTAAATGGTGGAATGCTGTTTAGTCATGGGGTTTAACTTTTTATGAAAAACCTGCTTATTCTTGGCACAGGTAAAGATCAGGTTTTTGGTATAAGAAAAGCCAAAGAGATGGGACTATACACGATAGGACTTGACATAAACGAGTTCTCAGACGGTTCAAGATTTGTTGATGAGTTTTATAAAGTCAATATAAAGAATGAAAATGAAGTTGTGAGGTTTTTGAAAGAATACGACAAGCCAATTGATGGTGTGATTGCCTTTGGTGTTGATATTCCTGAGATTTTAGCAAAAGTAGCTGAACTAAAAGGTGTTTTTTATTATACAGATTATAAAACAGCCCTTTTATCAAAAGATAAGTATAAAGCCAAAAGAAGGATGAAGGAATATGGTGTAAGGCTACCGCAGTTTACAAAGATTGAAACATTTGGAAACTTAGCTAAAAAAGTCAAGGATTTTGGCTATCCATCTGTTTTGAAACCCGTTGATAATAGCGGTGCGAGAGGTGTTTTAAGGATTACTGAAGATGTTGACCTAAAATGGGCATTTGAATATTCCAAATCGTTTTCCAAAAGTGGATATTTGATACTTGAGAAATTTTTAGACGGCATACAAATAAGTTCCGAAAGTTTTATAGTCGATGGAAGAGTATATACTGTTGGGTTATCTGAGAGAAATTACGAATTTTTGGACAAATTTGCGCCTTTTATAATAGAAAATGGCGGTGATTTGCCACCGCCTTTAAACGACAAACAAAGAGAAGAGATAGACGAACAAATTTCAAAGTGCGCAAAAGCCTTTGGTGTAAAAAACGGAATAATTAAGGGTGACCTTGTAATTAAAAACGACAAAGTTTTTGTGATAGAGGTGGCCTTAAGATTGTCTGGTGGGCATTTTTCTTCTGTTGAAATACCTTTAAACACGGGTGTAGATTTTTTAAAGTTTGCAATTTTAATGTCTCTGGGTGAGAAAATCGATCCAAATGACTTGAAATACACTGTAAAAAAGTATGTTGCCTTAAGATACATTTTTCCGAATAAAAAGGGTTCAATAAAAAAACTTATGTTCCCTAAATGGTTCGAAGAAAAAGGTGAAGTGATAGCTTATGATTTTTACTATAGAATAGGAGATAAAGCAAACTACCCCGTTAAGTCCCACCCTGAGCGGTTAGGGTTTTTCATAATAGCATCAAACGACAGACAAGAAGTAGCATCAACCGTAAAAAAAGCTTACAAAGATACAGTTGTAGAGATAGTGTGATGATCCGCTTCTACACCCTTTTTCACCTGAATTTAATGTATTCATCCATTGAAGAAAACGAAAGAGAGGTTGTTATAGACAGATGTTATTATCCGTTGCTTAAGATTGCAGAAAAAGGATTTCACATAAGCATAGAGTTAAGCGGTTTGACACTTGAGATAATACAAAAAATAAAGCCTCAATGGGTTGAAGAGTTTAAAAGGCTTTTAAAAGAAGAAAAAGTCGAGCTCATAGGAAGTGGATATTCGCAGATCATCGGTCCACTTTTGCCTTATGAGTTGAATTTACAAAACCAATTGATCGGGCTTGATGTTTATGAAAACATTCTTGGAGTTAAGCCTAAAATCGCTCTTGTCAATGAGATGGCTTATTCCAAAGGCTTAGTTGATGTTTACAAAGAAGCTGGGTATGAAGCCATTGTTATGGAGTGGAACAATCCTTACAGATTTCACAAGGAGTGGAACAAAAACTGGGTCTATTA
>WFQR01000052.1 GCA_015486955.1 Hippea sp.
TGACTATATCTGTGAGGTTTTTCAACTCTAAACCGAACCTCATGTCGGGTTTGTCTGAGCCAAATCTGTCCATAGCCTCTTGATAGGTTATTCTCTTGAATGGTCTTTTTACTTGATACCCTATCGTTTCTTTGAATACGGCTTCAATGATGCCCTCTGTTACTTCCATAACATCTTCTTCTTCCACAAAGCTCATCTCTAAGTCGATCTGCGTGAACTCGGGTTGCCTGTCTGCCCTTAAATCTTCGTCCCTAAAGCATTTCGTTATTTGGTAGTACTTATCAAAGCCTGCGACCATGAGCAATTGCTTGAAAAGTTGGGGCGACTGTGGTAGAGCGTAAAACTTACCCGGCGAGAGCCTGCTTGGAACCAAGAAGTCCCTTGCACCCTCAGGCGTGCTCTTTGTTAGCACGGGTGTTTCTACCTCAATAAACCCCTGTTCGTTTAAGAACTTCCTTGCGGCAAATGCCCCCTTTGACCTAATGATAAGGTTTCTTTGCATTGTTGGTTTTCTCAAGTCTAAATATCTATACTTGAGCCTGACTTCTTCATTTACATGAACGTATTCTTCAACGGGGAAGGGCAGGTTTTCGCATTCAGACAGAACTTTTAGAGTATTTGCAACAACCTCGACCTCGCCCGTTTTCAGATTTGGATTTACAGTACCTTCGGGTCTATGTCTAACTGTACCTTTTACGCCTACACAGTATTGACTTCTCAGTTTTGATGCCTGTTTGTGGATTTCTTCATTTACAGACGGATCGAACACTATTTGAACGATGCCTTCTCTATCCTTTAAATCTATGAAAATTACGCCACCATGATCTCTCCAGTTTTGAACCCAGCCAAAAAGCACTACTTCTTTCCCGATATCGCTCGTCCTGACATCACCACAGTAATGGGTTCTCTTTAAACTTCCTATTGCCATCTTGCCACCTCATTTTCCAAAAATTTTTCTATTTCTATTTCTTCTTGGGTTGATCTTTTCATATCCTTGACTATCACGATGCCTTTCTCTTTCTCGTTTTCACCGTAAATCACAACGTAGCTTGCATTCATCTTATCAGCTTTCTTCATCATGGATTTTAAGCTTCTGCTTTCGTATTCAACGTATACAGACCTTTTGAGCGAATCTGCAAGACCTTTAGCAAGCTTCATGCAGGTTGTGTAATCGTCAAGGCATGCAAAGTAGTAATCGATATTTTGATCTTCATCATAATCCATAAGTTCAATCAACCTTTCGCAACCAGAGGCAAAACCTATGCCACTTGTGGGTTTTCCACCAAGCTGTTCTACAAGATTGTCGTATCTACCACCCGCAGATACCGTTCCTTGAGAGCCTAATTTGTCCGTTATGATTTCAAATACGAATTTTGTGTAGTAGTCAAGTCCCCTTACAAGATGGGGATTTTCTTGAAAATCAATACCTAACGCCACAAGGTTCTCTTTAACCTTTTCATAGTGGGTTTTACAGTTATCGCACACAAACTCTGTAATCTTTGGTGCGTTTTTGGCAATTCGTGAACAGGTCTTGTTTTTACAATCAAGAATCCTCAAAGGATTTCTATCAAGCCTCCTTTTACAGTCGTCGCAAAGCTCTTCCCTGTGTGTTTGAAAATACTCCTTAAGTTTCTTTGAGTATTCAGGTCTACAGTTTGGGCAACCTATGTTGTTTATCTCTATTCTCAAATCACTAATGTTGAGCCTATCTAACATAATCTTATCAACCAAAACCACCTCAGCATCAACAGCAGGATTATCTATGCCGAACACCTCTATGCCTATCTGGTGAAACTGCCTAAGTCTGCCTTTTTGGGGTCTTTCGTATCTAAACATTGGCCCAATGTAGTAGTATTTTTTAAAAGGGTAATTCTCAAGGTGGTTATCGATAAAAGCTCTAACTGTACCAGCTGTGCCTTCAGGCCTAAGCGTAACCGACTCGCCGCTTTTGTCTAAAAAGGTATACATCTCCTTTTCGACTATATCTGTAGTCTCGCCCACGCCCCTTGCAAAAAGTGATGTTTTCTCTAAAATCGGGGTTCTAATTTCCTTATAACCAAACGATTCAAGAGTTTCCCTTGCTATCTTCTCAAGCCTTTGCCATTTCTTTATGTCCTGTGGCAGTATATCTTTGAAACCTCTCAAAATCTCCATCTGCTACCTCCAAAAACACAACGAGTATCCACATGATTGCTTATTTTGTCAAGACAATAATAGAATTTAACAATAAACGTTAAATTATTTACAAAAATGTAAACATAAGCTGGAATAAATGTAATTTCTAAACGTAAATCTGTGTTTTAATCAATGATGGAACAAATTATGCTAACATAAAAAAAACGTTGGAGGGTTTCGGTATGGGATTGTTGAAGAGATTTTTGGTCACATTGGTTTTTATCTGTTTACCTTTTAGCGCTTTTGCTTCGACGGGTGGCATTAGTGCAGGTGATACTGCCTGGCTTTTGATATCTGCAGCCCTTGTTATGATGATGACACCTGCGGGTCTTGCCCTGTTCTATGGTGGTATGGTGCGCTCTAAAAACGTTTTAAACTCTATGGGCATGTCTTTTGTAACCTACGGTATTGTTTCTGTTTTGTGGATTGTTTTTCAGTTTAGTTTGGCCTTTGGAGGGGATATTAATGGTTTGGTAGGAACATTCAAGTATCTGTTCATGGGTAGGGATATTAATTTGGTTTATCCTGGAACGCATGTTTCTGTTATGGCTTTTGCAGCCTTTCAGCTTACGTTTGCTGCTATAACCACCGCTTTGATCAGTGGTTCTGTAGTTGAAAGGGTTAAGTTTAGTTCTTGGGTTGTTTTTAGCGTTATTTGGTCAACGATTGTGTATGTTCCACTTGCCCATTGGGTTTGGGGCGGTGGATGGCTCACCAAAATGGGCATAGCAGATTTTGCCGGTGGCTTGGTTGTTGAGACATGTTCAGGTATTGCCGGTCTCGTCTTTGCCTTGATGGTTGGTGCAAGAAGGGGATTCAAAAGGGAGGCTATGCCGCCGTCCTCAATAGCGCTATCAATTTTTGGAGCCGCAATGCTGTGGTTTGGATGGTTCGGCTTTAACGCCGGGAGTGCCATTGCCTCAAATGCACTTGCTTCAAATGCATTTCTTGTAACAAACACAGCCGGTGCTTGCGGTGCTTTGAGCTGGATGCTTATGGATTGGAGCGTGCATAAGCATCCAACAATGTTGGGTTTTGCATCTGGTGCCGTTGCGGGTCTTGTTGCTATAACGCCTGCTGCAGGATTTGTTAACAACGTTGGCGCAATTGTAATTGGTTTTGTGGCCGGTATTATCAGCTGGATAGCAACTGGGTATTTAAAATACGGTTTGGGTTACGACGATTCTTTGGATGTATTCGGAGTTCACGGCTTAAACGGTATCTGGGGTATGATAGCCATTGGTTTTTTTGCTGATCCAAAGGTCAACTTTGCACGTGGTCTTATCTACGGTGGCACACATCAAATCGTTGTACAGTTGATTGGCGTTGTGGCGACAATTGCGTTTGTAGCCGTTGGCACTTTTGTAAGTGGCAAAATAACATCGGTTCTTACAGGTGGCTTAAGGGTTGATGAAGAGGATGAGATTAAAGGTTTGGATGTTGTTGTTCATACAGAGAAGGGCTTTGAGATTTGATCTTAGGCTGGCCTTTTGGCTGGCCTAATTGCCCAGACGAGCAAACTGCCAAAAACGGCGATTGCAACATTGAAGCTGAACGCTACTTTAAAGCCAAATGCATCAACTAAAGCACCGATTACGCTTGGAGCAATGGATGATCCTATCATGACCATGCCAAATACTACGGCTATGTTTGAATTGACCTTTTTACCACCGATTTCTGCCGCAAATGCATGCCTTACAGGTATCGACAAAGACATAAAAAATCCCATTAAAAAGAGAAAAATGAGACTGGGTTTTATTAAGAACAATCCTAAGAAGGTGCCCATGAGAAAATAACTCACGGAGATCGTAAGTTTTCGACCAATTTTGTCCGAAATTGTACCACCAAGAGGCTGCGCGATTAATCCTGCAAGTAGCATAACTGAAGCCTTTAAATTTGCGTTTAGGATGTTTGAGCCGTGAGAATAGAAATAGGCAGGTAGGAAGGATGATATGCCGCGTGAGAAAAACGGTATAACAATGGCAACAATGCCGAGTATGATCAGTTCCTTTGTCAATGTGCTTTTGAATGATGTTTTTATGGGTTCCTCTTTAATCTTTATAACTGTTAAAATAATCAGAGCCATCAGGATACCCGGTATGGAAACGATAAGAAAACTCTTTATTCCATATACAGAAAGTAGATATCCCATGGATATGGGTGCAAAGAAGTAGCCCAATGCCCCACCTATGCCGTTTAGTCCTATTGCCATGCCTTTTCTGTCTTTAAATACACTGCTTAAAATGCCCATGCCTTGGGGATGGTATGTTCCAAGACCTATGCCTATCAGTATTGTTGCTAAAAGTGCAGTGTAGTAAGAGTTGGATATGTAAAACAAAAAATAGGCAATGGATAGAGTGATAAATCCAGTCGTTAAGGTAAGTTTTCTTATGGCATGGGTTTCAGACAGATGGGCTATGGGTGATTGGAGTATAGCGGATAAAAGATAAGGCACGCTCAACAGCATGCCCGATTGGAAGTAATTGATGGTGTATAGTTTTTTTAAAACGGGAATGGCGGGTGCGATTAATAGTGAATACCAATCATTTACAAAATGCGCCGTTGCAATTACAAGCAGAAGAACAATGGGGTTTGTTAGGCTTTTCATTTATTTACGCGCTCTACGTACTCACCCGTTCTTGTATCGATTTTTACAATATCTCCCTCTTTGATAAAGAACGGTACTTGTACAACCGCACCAGTCTCAAGTGTTGCCGGTTTTGTGCCCGTTGCCGCTGTATCGCCTTTAAAACCGGGCTCTGTCTCTACGACAGCTAACTCAACGAAGTTCGGTAGATTGACGCCTATGGGAGTTCCCTTGTACAGTACAACGCTGACTTCTTTGTTTTCTTGTATGAACTTTGCAGCATCACCCATTGTTTCTTCGCGAATTGTGTATTGTTCATAGCTGTTTAGATCCATAAAATTGTAGCCCTCGTTATCTTTATAAAGGTATTGCATCATTCTTTCTTCAACGTCTGCCAAGGGCAGTTTTGTCCCCGATTTATACGTTTTTTCGACAACGTTGCCCGTTTTTAGATTTTTAAGCTTTACCCTCACAAATGCTTGGCCCTTTCCGGGTTTTACGTGTTCGTAGTCCACGATCTCGTATGGATCGCCGTCGAGTTCTAATTTTACGCCCCTTTTGAATTCGTTGGTTGCGATTTCAGCCATTTTCCCTCCTTTCTACTCCTCAAGTCCTATTAATTTTGCCTGTTTTTGTAGACAATCTACAACAAAGAGGATGTGTTCTGATAAATCTACGCCCAATTCCTTTGCACCCTGTTCTATTTCATCTCTGTTCACGCCCCTTGCGAATGCCTTATCTTTGAGTTTTTTCTTGACCGACTTCATCTTTATGTCTTTTAGGTTTTTTGTTGGCCTTACTAAAGCGTACGCATACAAAAATCCGCTCAATTCGTCCACAGCGAACAGCGCCTTTGCCATTAGTGTTTTTCTTTCAACACCGGTGTAGCTTGCATGCCCCAGTATTGCTTCTATCATCTCTTCGTCCACGCCCTTTTCTCTCAAAATCTCTGCCCCTTTGTAAGGGTGTTGATCGGGATATTTTTCATAATCAAAATCGTGCAATAGGCCGGCAATAGCCCACCGCTCTTCGTCTTCTCCAAACTTTTTTGCATAACACCGCATAGCTTCGCTTACACAAAGCGCGTGCCTAATTAGGCTCTCACTTTGTGTGTATTCCTTTAACAGTTCCATTGCCTCATCATACGTCATGGTTTCACCTCCCACTAATCGGCTAAAGTTTATCTGTTTTTTGCCAATTTTCAAGAAAAAGGTAGAAAGTTTGTTTTAAATCGATAAAATGAGACCCATGAATGTGTCTTTAATTGGTATGCCATCATCAGGAAAAAGCAGTGTCGGTGTGATTTTGGCAAAAGTGATGGCCTATGACTTTGTGGATACGGATATTTTGGTGCAGAACAGAACTGGTTTAACACTTCAAGAGATCGTTGACCGTTTTGGATATTTGAGACTAAGGCAGACTGAGGCTGATGTGGTTTTAGCCCTCAATTGCGAAAACACGGTCATATCCACTGGTGGCAGTGTTGTATACTCTGATGCTGCTATGAGACATCTCAGAGCCATATCTAAAGTGGTATATTTAAAGATTGGCTTTGATGAGATGTTAAAAAGGCTTGGTGATTACTCAAAGCGGGGACTGGCTAAACCAAAGGAACAGACCATTGAAGAGCTTTACAAAAAGCGCTCAGAGCTGTATGAAAAATACGCCGATTTGGTTTTTATAAACGAGGGAATGTCTTTAACAGAGGCGGCTTTAAATTTGGCACGTTTATTGAGATGATAACCAAAAAATTGCTTGTTGTTTTGGTTGCTTTATACGTTTTTGGCGCGCTATTACACTTGGGTAGGATGTATCTGCACAGGGAAGAGCCGCGCCGTTGTATCATAGCGATGGAAATGAATTATTCAGGGAATTACTTAGTGCCACACGTTCTTGGCAGACCGTATTTTAAAAAACCGCCTTTGCACAATTTTGTCTTAGCCATGTTTTTCAAGGTGTTTGGCGCAAATGAATGGAGCGCACGGATTGTATCTGTGCTGTCGATGTTTGCCA
>WFQR01000053.1 GCA_015486955.1 Hippea sp.
AACCGTAAAAAAAGCTTACAAAGATACAGTTGTAGAGATAGTGTGATGATCCGCTTCTACACCCTTTTTCACCTGAATTTAATGTATTCATCCATTGAAGAAGACGAAAGAGAGGTTGTTATAGACAGATGTTATTATCCGTTGCTTGAGATTGCAGAAAAAGGATTTCACATAAGCATAGAGTTAAGCGGTTTGACGCTTGAGATAGTACAAAAAATAAAGCCTCAATGGGTTGAAGAGTTTAAAAGGCTTTTAAAAGAAGAAAAGGTCGAGCTCATAGGAAGTGGATATTCGCAGATCATCGGTCCACTTTTGTCTTATGAGTTGAATTTACAAAATCAATTGATCGGGCTTGAGGTTTATGAAAATATTCTTGGAGTTAAGCCTAAAATCGCGCTTGTCAATGAGATGGCTTATTCCAAAGGCTTAGTTGATGTTTACAAAGAAGCTGGGTATGAAGCCATTGTTATGGAGTGGAACAATCCTTACAGATTTCACAAGGAGTGGAACAAAAACTGGGTCTATTATCCACAGATTGCAAAGGGAATAGAAGGCAGTATACCCGTAATATGGGCGGATTCAATAGCGTTTCAGAAGTTTCAAAGATACGCACATGGAGAAATGCCTCTAAAGGAATACTTTTACTACCTAAAATCGCACGACTCAGAAGAAATTAGATTTTTCCCGCTTTATGCCAACGATGTTGAGATATTCAACTTTAGACCGGGTAGATATGAGACGGAAGCCAATCTAAAATTTGACGAGTGGAGAAGGATAAAGAAGCTATTAGGCGTTTTAAAAAACAAAGGCTTTGAATTTGCGTTTTTAAAAGACACTTTAAAATTTAAGCAAAACAACACATTAAACCTTGAATCGTCACAACAACCAATACCCGTTAAAAAACAAGAGAAGTACAATATAAACAGATGGGCTTTGACCGGCAGGGGCGATCTTGAGATAAACACAAAGATCTTTAGGCTTTTAAAAACATTCGAACGCAACAAACCATCAAAAGAAGACTGGAAAAAATTGTTATGCTTAGCATCAAGCGATTTTAGAACTCACATAACACAAACAAGGTGGGACGCCTTCAAAGATGAGTTTGACGGATTTGTTAAAAAGTGGAATGCAAAGCCTGTTTATTTTTCTTATAGCACAGGCAAAGAAGTAAAATTCAATATAAAAGAAAACTTGTTTTCTCTAACAATTGAAACAGAGAAGTTAAAATGTGTTTTTAACAAAAAGAAAGGATGCACGGCAAGGGCCGTGATATTCAAGAAAAAATCTCAAAATCCTTTAATAGGCACCTTGCCTCACGGATACTATGACGATATTTCTTTGGGGGCTGATTTTTTCTCGTTTCACTCAATCATAGAAAAACCTGGAGAGCACAAGTTTACAAACCTTTATGAAACAGAATGCAATTTAATCGCCAATGATTACAAGGTTAAGATCGAAAGCAGGTGTCTGGATCGGGATGCAGAGTTTTTAAAAATCTACGAGATCTTTGAAGATGCACTAAAAATCTACATAAAGATCACTTTACCCAAAAGGGATTTTGCGATCATCCACCCTTTAAACATCACATTCAATCCCGAAGCTTTTGACAAAAACACCTTATTCTTTGAAACGCACAATGGCTTTAAGTTGCCCGAAAGATTTGAGCTTAAAAATCAACCAGTAGCTCACTCACAGAGCTTGTCTGTGCTGATTTCTGCAAAACACGGCCTTGGTGCAACTGAAGGATTGGTTGTAATCGGAGATAAAGACAAAAATCTGACATTTATGCACAACCAAACCTTAAGCGCGCTGATACCGTCGATATTCTTCCTACCTATCGATAACACATACTTCTTTAGACTCCAATACTCAGCCCAAGAGATGGATGAGACATTCAAGCCAAATGACACAGAGCAAGTTATAGAGTGCGAGTTTTTGATTAGGTAGATTTTGCTTTTAAAGTTCGCTAAATCTGTGTTATATTTGTTTAACAAGCGTTAGGGGGTGAGAAGTGTTTAACGATAAGGTTATCTTCATAACCGGCGGGACGGGGAGTTTCGGCAAAAAGTTCACCCAGATATTGCTTAAGAATTACAAACCCAAAAAGGTCATAATATACTCAAGGGATGAGTTCAAGCAGTTTGAGATGAGCAAGATTTTTAATGACCGATGCATGCGCTATTTTATCGGCGATGTTAGAGACAAAGACAGGCTTTTAAGGGCAATGGAGGGTGTTGACTATGTCATACATGCCGCAGCATTGAAGCATGTGCCAATCGCGGAATATAATCCTATGGAGGCTATAAAAACCAATGTTCTTGGTGCAAACAACGTTATAGACGCAGCGATTGAATCGGGTGTTAAAAAGGTCATAGCCCTATCGACGGACAAGGCGGTAAACCCAATAAACCTATACGGCGCAACAAAGCTTGCGGCAGACAAGCTCTTCATAGCGGCAAATAACATAAAGGGGGCAAGACCGATAAAGTTCAGCGTCGTTAGATACGGCAATGTTATGGCCTCTCGAGGCAGCGTAATCCCGCTCTTTATGAGGCTAACCAAAGAAGGCGCAAGGAAGCTACCTATAACCCACCCCGATATGACCCGTTTCTGGATAACGCTGGATGAGGCCGTTAGGTTTGTTATGATGGCCTTTGAGACAATGCAGGGCGGTGAGATCTTCGTTCCAAAAATACCATCCATGAAGATAACCGACTTGGCAAAAGCGATTAACCCTGATGCTGAATTTGAGATAATCGGTATAAGGCCAGGTGAGAAGCTGCACGAGACTTTGATTTCTGTTGATGAATCGTTTAACACCATTGAATTCAAGAATTACTATACCATACAGCCATCGATCTATATGACAGAAAAGCCTGAGTACACTGTGAACGCATGGGGAGAGCATGGCATAAAAAAGGAGTATGGTTTTAGGTTTTCTTCTGATACGAACGAAAAATGGCTTACGATTGAGGACTTAAGAGAGAAACTCAAAAATATAGAGATATGATACCTTATTCGCATCAGTGCATTGATGAAAATGATATAGAGTCTGTAATAGAGGTTTTAAGATCGGAATTTCTAACGCAAGGGCCAAAGGTCGAGGAATTTGAAAGGGCTTTGGCGGATTACTGTTCTGCAAGATACTGCGTGGCATTTAATTCTGCGACAACGGCGCTTTATGCCTCTTGCTTTGCTTTGGATTTGAATAAGAATGACAGTTTCATAACGACGCCAATCAGTTTTGTATCAACGGCAAATGCAGGCGTTTACTGTGGCGCAAGGCCCATTTTTTGCGATGTTGACATAGAAACGGGCAATATGGATGTTGATTTGCTTGAGGATTTGATTGAGAAAGATACAAAGTTGATTATTGGTGTTGACTACGGTGGCAATCCGCTTCAATGGGACAAACTAAAGAACATTGCTGATAAACACGGCATAAAGCTCATTGATGATGCATCGCATGCTCTGGGCGCAGAGTATAAAGGTAATAAAATAGGCTCATGTGATTTTTGTGATATTACAGTATTTAGCTTTCATCCAGTAAAGCCCATAACGACAGCAGAGGGCGGCGCAGCTCTAACTAATGATGAAACGTTATATAAAAAGCTTTTGATGTTTAGAAATCACGGCATAACAAAGGATGCAGGGGATTTCATATTTGAACCTGATGGTGATTGGTATTATGAGATGCAGTTTTTGTCCTTTAACGGTCGGATTAGCGATACGCAGGCGGCTTTGGGTTTGAGCCAACTAAAAAAGTTAGATAGTTTCATAGAAAAGCGCAGAGAAATCGTAAAACTTTATAAGGAGAGGTTTAAAAACAGAGGGTTTTTTGATTTCACTAAAGAGACAAAAAACGCAAAAAGTGGCTATCATCTTTTGCCAGTTCTGTTAAATAAAGGTTTTATTGAGAGAAAGCGGGAAATTTTTAAAAACTTGAGAACAAAGGGCATTGGCGTTCAGGTGCACTATATACCCATTTACAGACAGCCGTTTTATAGAAGGTTAGTGACTGATGCATATTGCCCGAATGCGGAGGAATTTTACAAAAGAGAACTGAGCTTGCCTGTTTATCCTTGCATGAAGGAAGAAGATTTAAAGTTTGTATTTGAGGCTATTGAAAAAGTTTTTGAGAATTTACAATAAGGACGTCAATTTATCCT
>WFQR01000054.1 GCA_015486955.1 Hippea sp.
ACACCTGAAACTGAACGCTTCCTTACTGGTAAAGGCTTGAACGTTGCGCACGAACTAACGAGAAATAGAACTAAAAAAGTGGCTAATGCGATCTTTAATTTCATCTTTCGAAATCCTTTCTTGGCTCATATAATCCAAAGAGTTCAAAAAAACCTTGCCGTACGATTTATTAACAATCCTGCTGTCCAGTATGACCATAACACCCCTGTCTGATTTGTGTCTTATCAATCTTCCCAAACCCTGTCTCAATCTAAGCACTGCTTTGGGCAAAGCATACTCTAAAAATGGATTTGCACCTTCCTTCTTCATAACATCATACCTTACCCTTTCAACAGCCGTAGTTGGCACTTCAAACGGCAACTTGACAATCACAACAACGGACAATTCCTCACCCTTAACGTCGATACCTTCCCAAAAACTGCTCGTAGCAAACAAAAAACCTTTGCCCTTTTTAAATCTACTCAACAGCTCAAAATTATCAAGCTCGCCCTGCTTTAACACGTTAAATCCGAGCTCTTCCAAAGCCTTATGGGATAAATCATACGCAAAATCCAAAGCCTTATACGAGGTAAAAAGGGCTAAAACGCCTCTGTTGGTATTACCAAGTGCTTGGGCTATGGATACCAAAACAGAAGAAACTTCCGCAACAAAATCTTTATCATCGGGCTTGAGCATATCGTAAACAAGAAACAATTTACTGTTCTTCTTATAATCAAAATTGCTTTCTGCAACATACTCAATGGCATCGTCAATGCCTACAGTTCTTTTAAAGAACTCAAAATCGCCGTTTACGGTCAACGTAGCAGATGTAAACACAATACTACTTAAATTTTCTATAAGATAGGACCTCAAAGCCTCCCTGACATTGATGGGCGTGATATTGAAGTGCACCGTCTTTTTAAAGCCCTTTAACCAATAAACCTGACCATCGTCATCAAACTCAATAAACGATTTAAAAAACTTGTTAAACCCTTCTATTTTCACATATACGGATTTAATATCCAAAGCATCATCCTCATCAAGTTGAGAAATAAAACCCTTCAGGGCAAGCTGCAAATCATCCAACCTCTCAACCACATCTTTAAAAAAATCCAAGAATTCACTGCTATTTTTCCTATCCAAAACAACCTCGTCACTCCCCACTCTGTTCAACAACCCCTCAAAAATGCCTTTTAGTTCTTCTCTTACGTTCAAAATCTTATCCTTAAGCACCATCTCATCAAAAGCCGAAAGTAAACCCCTCTCCTTGCCCTTTTTAGAAGAATACAGCATATCCAACGTGTTTAAGACATCAAAGCTTGTTAGTGTATCTGTGTAGTAGTTTGTGGCATTCCTTTCAATATTGTGGGCCTCATCCACCACCAAAACGTCAAATTCTGGTAGTATCTCTGCATTTTCCATAATTGAATGGGACAGGACGAGGTGGTGATTAGCTATGATGATATGGGACAGATCCAATTTCTTCCTTGCCCTATAGAAGAAACACTGGTTTTTGTAATAAGGACACTTCCTATGCGCGCAAGAGAGACTATCGCTTTCAACAAGCTTCCATATAGACTCGTCAATCCCCTTTTCCTTAGAAAAGAACTCAGATTTTAGACCCGTTTCGGTGGACAAAAGAAACTCCTTTAAAATCGCGTAAACATCAGATTCAAATAGAAAAACATCGCCCTTTGATAAGATATTCTCTGCCTTTCTCCTGCACAGATAGTTGTTTCTACCGAAGGCAATGGCAGATTTAAAATTTAGTATGGATTCCAGCACAGGCAAATCCTTTTTAAGTAACTGCTGTTGGAGATTCTTTGTATTTGTCGAGATAACTACACGTTTGTTGTGCCTCTTAGCAAAAACTACGGCAGGAACAAGATATGCCAAGCTTTTTCCCGTCCCTGTTGGCGCTTCCAATATGGCGTTTTTTGAGTTTTCAAAGGCATCCAAAATAATCTTTGCCATCTTTACCTGTTCCTGCCTATATTCAAAACCCTTAAACTTGGAAAGTTTGTTAAAAATTGAAGTTACGTCTGTGTCCTCTTCTGGCTCACCCATCACATAAACATTGAGATCCTTGTCAACATAAACAAACCAACCAATGGTATCAAAATTTGAAGCAACAATATCAAATGCATCTTTCTTATCCAAGGAAAACAACAGAACATCACCTTTAGCTTCGTCAGTTTCCTCTATGTCAACTATCGTACTATCAATATGTTCAAAACGGAAAAGCTTGGGCGGAGAACAATCTTTTAGTTTCTCTCTAACATCGTCAGATAGTTGCATTACATTTCAAATTCCAACGGATAGTTCCCATCGAAACAGGCAAAACACCAACCACTGTCACCAACAATAGACTTCAGTCCATCCAAAGACAAATAAGCCAAAGAATCAGCCGTTGTGTACTTTCTGATCTCTTCAACTGTGTGCGAAGAAGCTATAAGTTCCTTTCTCGTTGGCGTATCTATACCGTAAAAACACGGAGACAAAACTGGTGGCGATGCAATCCGTAAATGCACCTCCTTTGCTCCTGCCCCACGCAACATCTTGACTATGCGCCTACTCGTTGTCCCTCTAACAATGGAATCATCGACAACAACCACACGTTTTCCCTCTAACACATCCCGTGCTGGGTTAAGCTTCAATCTAACACCAAAGTTCCTTATGGACTGTGTAGGCTCAATGAACGTCCTCCCTACATAGTGGTTTCTAATTAAACCAAAATCAAATGGTATGCCACTCTCTTGAGAAAAACCTATAGCCGCTGGAACACCTGAATCCGGTGTGGGAATAACGATATCAGCCTCAACAGGCGACTCTTTGGCCAAAACCCTGCCCATCTCCTTTCGAACAGAATAGACATGCCGGCCCCATAAAAGTGAGTCAGGGCGCGAAAAGTATATGTGCTCAAAAACACACTTATGTTCGCTTGTTTTCTCGAAAGGTTTAAATGAATGGACACCGTCTACATTGGCAACAACAACCTCTCCGGGTTCCAAATCCCTAATGAACTCTGCACCGATCAAATCAAACGCACACGTTTCGCTGGCAAAAACGACGGCGTCATCCAACTTTCCCATGGAAAGTGGCCTAA
>WFQR01000055.1 GCA_015486955.1 Hippea sp.
ATGCCAGAGTAGCCCAAAACCTTGATATCGCTTTCAGAAATCTCCAAAGCCCACACAAGTTCTATGTATTTGATTTTACTCAAAGAACTACAAACATCGTTGAAAAAATCACTAATATCCGAGTTGTGAATTATAGACCTGTTAATGGCACTGAGCATCCTATAGAAGCTTTTGAAAATAACTTCCTTTGTTGTATCAACTAAGTTTAGAACACTGATCTCTTCGCCGTTGTATAAAAAGTTCTCTAAAAACAATTTAGCAATCTTTACACCACCCTGCTTTGTTAAAACTTCAACATTGTCAAATACGCATCCCTCTCTTTTTCTTATTGAATAGGTTACTTTTTCGAAAAATGAAGTGGTAAATAACTTTTCTAAAGGAAGACCAACAAGTTCTTCTTTTTTAAAGCCTAAAAGTGATGCAAAACCATTCGTGGCGTGCAATATTTTTTTCTCATCGACGACGGATAAAGCCACGTGGTCATTACGGTGTAAAAAATTTTTAACCAAACTATTATCGTTGGCATCCATCCTTTAACCGCCCCCCCCCCCGCATATTTTAAATGCACCACATGTATAAAATTTTAATATTTTCTTAACGATTTGTAAAGTTTTTAATACAAGAAAAGAATCCGCGTTTTTACCGAACAAAAATTTTCAACTCTTATAATCCTATTAGCTGAAAAAACAACTTGACGAAATTATAAACTGAATTAATTTACTTATCGGCCGGCTGATGAAAACTCAAGCATCAAGGATCCATCAAAAAATCAAACCAAAAAAAGAGGAGGTATTTCATGTCTTACAAGGGAACTTTGCGCACTTTAAAAAACCAACAACAAAGGATGTTAAACACGTTCGTTAGGGAAAAGTGGGGTGATATACCCAACGAACTTGAGGTAAAGCTCAAAAGCCTAAAGGCGTGGGGATTTGACCTTTTAAGCGGAATAAAGGGCGGCGAAAGTTGCGTATTTGTAGCAGATGAAGACGATAAGCGCAAAAAAGGAGATATTTACGAAGAACAGGGTGAAACATGCGAGGTAAAGGAAGTAATAGAAAACCTACCAAAAGGCTCTAAAATCGTAATCAATGTGGAATTGGAAGATAGACGGGGAATGATAAAAGCATATTTTAAACAAGAAGATGGCAGGGAAAATCTTCTGTTTAGCCTACCATCAGCAGAGCTGTTGCTCGTTTACTTCAAAAAGAGGGGTTATGACAATCTATTGAAAGCGTTTCACTCATGTGGTCTAACAACCGAATTTATCCAAAAAAACGGCGATCAAGGTAAAGCCTACGATTTCGACGAATTACCACCAGAGATGAGAAGGGCCTTGAGGGAAGCGTGGGATCTCATTAGGAAGAAAACAAAGGTTGGAAGATTTACGCTTTCATACTTTGGAAAAAACAAGGACAACAAAAACAGATATATAGTGAGTTGGGTCGTGCCAACGATATATTTATTTGATGTAGAGATAGCGGAAAACCTAAACAAACTCTTGAAAATCTTGGACAAATAGGAGGTTTAAATATGGTAATCAAGAAAGAACATGCAATACTATTGAGGAAATTGCTTGAAGATCAAGAACAAGAAAAGCCTTACACAGAAATCTCAGAAGAGGATTTAGATACGATATACGAACTTGAGAGGGCTGGCCTTGTTAGGCAGCAAACACCCGTTAGGTGGATATTAACGTATTCGGGTGAGGCTTTAGCAAACGTTTTGAAGGGCTTATATGCTCAAGGAACTGAAGTTTACTCAGAAAAAGAGGAAGATGTAGCCGGCGATATTGTAATCAAGGAACAAAGGGGACTCGACAAGCCAGAAAACTGGCCAGATAAATACAGATGGATTGGTTCTGAGATCATTGCGATGCTGGATGCTGCGCAAAAGGCCGGTCAGGTTGGCCCAAAGGCAGAAGAACACCTATTACAAAGGGGGTTGGCTGTAAAGATATGGGACAGAAAGAAGAAAAAGGAGTTTGTAACGCTGTCCGAGGTCGGACAAACCGTTTTGGATATATACAAAAACGCACATCCGAGATTGATAATAGACGATGAACTCGCAGAATTCATCAGAAAAACACCAAGTGGTCCAACAACAGCGGATAGGCTTCCAACGGGTAGCCACCATGAACACCTGCTTGAAGCAATGAGATTGATTGCATATAGCGTCCCCGTATCCGATGCCTACGCATTTACGGCATTGGGTCAAGCTGTAAAAAAGACGCTCGAAAAGGGCGGTTTTGTAAAGGGCACTGTGATCAGTGAGGATATACTGTGGAACTTGGCAAAATTGGCAGACGGTGAAGACGTTCCAGAGGAGGCAAAGGCAAAGTTACAGGAGCTTGCATTTGTGGATGACAACGGTGAACTGTTAGAGGCTGGTGAGTGGGCACTTGAGGTGTTTAGGTTGTGGTACGATGGCCCAAGAGAGGGTGTGTGGACAATTGCGATAACGGACGGAGAAGTTGAGATATTGCAAACAATAGAAAAATTGATCAAGAAACACAAGGAAACAAAGGATGAAGAAGATCTGCCGAACTTTGAAAACATCAAGAGGATAATGATCGACAAGAAGGTTGAACAGTACAAGAAGATCTTAGAGAAATACGGCAGAAAGATAAAGGATATACCTGAAAAATATAGGAAGATCGCAGAGGAATTTGAAAAAGCCAAAGATTTGAAGAAATGGTATGAAGATAACTTTATGCTCAGGGAAGAGCTTTACAGCCTTGAGTCTTTCAATCTAATAAGAAGCATAGAGGATGAAAATGGCAAGGAGATCTTTGAATTAACAGGGTTTGGTAGAGAGGTGCTTGAGGATCAAAGGAGCAACCCAAGAAACATATCGTCTACGGCTGTCAAATCCATAACAATGACGAGAAAGATGTTCTCAGCACCGTCGATCGAGTGGATAAACGAGGCAAAGGAGCAAAATCTCATTGGAACGGCCGAACCCACAAAGAGCGGCATGATGTATGCCAAAATGGCAGAAAGCATCGATAGGCTGCCCCTCCTTACACGATTTGAGATGGAGATATTCAAAAACATACCGGCAAGGGGAATAACGGAAGAAGAGATCTATGAAAAGCTTGCAAAAAATGAAAGAGACAGGTTCTTGATCAAGTGGGCATTGGAAAAATTGGAAGCACGAAGGATGATAGAGATACTGCCTGATGGTAATGTCATTGAAACAAAGACCGGTGAATTGTTGGATCAAGCTCTATCTGGAGTTCCAAGCGGCATATCAAACCCTGTTAACCCGATAATCGTGAGGATGCTCAAAGCTTTAAAGGAAGTTGGAACGATGTATGTGAAGGAGAAAAAGGTGAGAATCCTGCCTGGAAACTTCAAGAAAGCCCAAGCGATCAGCGGATTGAGTGAAGAGGCGTTCAACGATGCAATTAACGTTGCAAGGCTTTCAGGATACATAGGCAAAAACTCTATAACAACCTCAGGCCTATTGCTGTTAGAGGCAAGCGAATCCATGTTAACCAAAAAGGAAGACAGTCTTGACACCTTCGTTGAATAAAAATATGTGGGGAGAATGGTTTTGCTCCCCTTTTTTATTTTTTGTTGAGAATTAAATATTTTTCTGTTAGAATTAATTGAAAATTAGCAGGAGGTTAAAATGCACCTTGTTGACACACTAATTGGGCAGTTGTTTTGGATCATTTTCTTTATCATGCTGTTCTACCCATACTTCAAAAGTCAGTCTTTGGAGGGAAATAGGCTCAGACTCATCAAGCAATTGGAGAAGAAAAACAACTCGCGTGTTATCACGCTCATCCACAGGCAAGAAAGTAAATCCCTATTTGGTCTTTTTTCCATGAAATTTTTAGATATTGAAGATTCAGAGGCTATACTGCGTGCCATAAGGATAACACCAAATGACATGCCCATCGATATGATCATCCACACGCCCGGTGGCGTAGCTTTAGCGGCAACACAGATTGCAAACGCCTTAGCCGACCACAAAGCCAAAGTTAGGGTCATTGTCCCCCACTACGCCATGTCCGGTGGAACGCTAATTGCACTTGCTGCGGATGAAATTCTTATGGATGCCTATGCCGTATTGGGGCCAGTCGACCCACAATTGGGTGGAGAGCCAGCGGCCTCGATTAAGAAAATCAAAGAAATTAAGGACATAAAAGACATCAGCGATGAGACGTTGGTCAAAATAGACATGAGTGAAAAGGCTCTCGCCCAGATGCACGATACGGTGAAAAAACTATTGATAAAGAAAGGTTATAGTGAGGAGCAGGCAGATAACATTGCTACAGAACTATCAAGCGGCAAATGGACTCACGATTATCCCATAACAGTTGAACATGCAAAGGAGTTAGGCTTAAAGGTTTCAACAGAACTGCCGGAGGAAGTCTATGCCCTTATGGAGCTATACCCTCAACCCACGGCTACTCAATCTGTTAATTACATACCCTTACCGTACAACAGGCCCGGTGGAACGCACAATTCAACAGGCAACAATCACAACAATGGGTAAAATTTAGGAGGTGGTTTTATGAAACTAAAAACAAAGCTGTCTGTGGCCATTGCAATTGTATCCATTGTTCTACTCTTCTTTGCGGGGGATTTGGTGGTAATTAAGCTCAAAACCTACAGCAATCTCCACAGTTCAAAAAACCTCGTTGAGCTTGCCGTAAAGATAGGTGATTTGGTTCATGAGATACAGAAGGAGCGCGGCGCATCGGCAGGTTTTTTGGGTTCTAAGGGAAAGAAGTTCGGTGAAATTCTATCAAATCAGAGAATCTTAACCAATCAAAGATTGGAAGATCTTAAAAAAGCCTTGACCCATACGGATATAAATAGCAATCCGCGTTTTAAAAGGTACATAACATCTGCAATGGAGCAGTTGCAATACATAAATCAAATTAGACAAAAGGTGGATAACCTTGCCATACCTGTGAAACAGGAGGTGGCTTATTACACAAAGATAAATTCGGATCTTTTGAATACTGTGGGTGCAATAGGCTTCGGAACAGATAACTCCTACATATCAAAGGAACTCAACGCTTACACAAACTTCCTGCTTTCAAAGGAAAGGGCAGGTATAGAAAGGGCTGTTCTATCAAACACATTCGCCCAAAATCATTTTGGGCCTGGAATGTATGAAAAATTCATAACGCTTGTGGCAGAGCAGAAAAGCTACCTGCACTCCTTCGAAATCTCAGCAAACAACAAATTCTTGAACTACTTTAGGGATCATTTCAGGGGTAGATGCATAGAAGAGGTCAACAGGATGCGCCAGATAGCCATAAGCCACTTTGGTAAAGGCAATTTCGGCGTTGATCCTGAATACTGGTTTAAAACAATAACAAAGAAGATCAATATCTTGAAAAACATTGAAGATTTTATGGAAAAAACGATTATTGAGGACCTGCAAAGCAGGATAGACGCTGCAATGACAGACCTAATAATTTACTCAATCCTGTTCTTGGCTGGTGTTATCTCAATAGTATTACTCGTTATAGCAGTATTTAAATACGTGCTTGCAAACATCAAGATGTTGACAGAAGAGGCCAAAAATCTGGCAAGTGGCGAAGGCGATCTCACAAGGAGAATAAAAGTTGAAAGCCAAGATGAACTTGGAGAGCTTGCAGAGTGGTTCAATAAGTTTATAGAAAAGACACAATTTATGATCAGAGACATTAAAAACAGTCTTTCGGATTTAAATACCCAATCCTCACGCCTACAGGACGCGGCAAACCAAATGTCTGCATCTATTGAGGAAACTTCCCAAAACACAAGAGAAATTGCAACAGCTATGAACGACACAACAGAAGCTGTGGACAGCATAGCAAGAACAACAGAGAATATAACAATGCTCGCAAATGAGGTCGGCGAAGTTAACAACCAGATGATCGCAGACATAGAAAAGAGGCTTGAGAGAATGAGACAGAATGCACAATTGGCAAAAGAAGCAATGGAACAGATTAATACAGTCGGAGAATCCTCAAAAGAGATAGGGCAAATTGTTGGCGTAATTAACGAGATTGCAGACCAAACAAACCTGCTTGCCTTGAATGCGGCCATTGAGGCAGCGCGCGCTGGAGAAGCTGGCCGTGGTTTTGCCGTTGTTGCAGATGAGGTGAGGAAATTGGCTGAAAAGACACAGCATGCTACAGAAGAGATCAGAAACATGATAACAAAGATTCAAAACGATACAAAGACCGCTGTAGAAAAAACATCCAAAGCAAGCGAGATGATTTTAGAAGAGGAGAAAAAGGCTGAAGAGGACAAACGCCACGTAGAAGAAGTAGTCGAAAAGACAAGCAAAGTTATAGAAGAAATCAATTCCACAAGTGCTGCAACAGAGGAGTTATCCTCAACATTCTCCGAGATGGATATGCAGATTAAGGATATTGCAAACGCCGCTGAAGAAAATCTAAAAGCTGTGGAAGCTGTATCAAGAGCAGCAGAAGAGTTGGGCAACCTCTCATCAAAGGTCGATTCTTTGGTTAATAAATTCAAGGTTTAAGGAGGGTTTACCCCTCCTTTTCTTTTATTATCCACTAAAAAATTTTTTGACTTAATAACAGAAACCTGGTAAAAATACAGTTGATGAGAAGGTATGTATATATTGCGATTTTTATTTTGGTCTTGTTTTATACTCAATCACAAGCATCAAGCATAAAGATAGCCGCCGCACAAAAACAAATAATAACCCTTTTTAGCGAAATTCCTGCCTTTGTCATATCAAAGAACAGTGTCACGATCTCATCCAAACTCATGGGCTACGTTAGGGGATTAAAGGTGGATGTTGGCGATAGGGTGAAAAAAGGCGAGATTCTTTTAAAGATAGACTCAAGAAGTATAAGGGAAAAGATAAAACAGGCTAAAGCAAATTTTGAAAATGCCAAGTTCAACTATACGAGGATTAAGAAACTCTACAAAGCAGGCGCAGTATCAGAAAAGACGTTTATTGCCGCAAAAAGCAACTTTGAGCAGGCAAAAGCCGCATTAAAAGATGTAAGAACACTTTTGAGCTATTCCATTGTTAGATCGCCAATCAACGGTTATATAAGCAAGCGCTTCGTTCAAAACGGAGATATAGCTGCACCCTCTCAACCGCTACTTGTTGTTGAAGGCTCAAACTTTTATCAAGTGCAAGCTAATGTCCCTGATTCGCTGTTTGGCAACTTTCTCAAGATGAAAAAAATACCTGTAGAGATCGAAAAAAAAGAGATTTACGGCACTTCCCAATACATACAGAAAAGCGAAGATCCAGTTAGCCACACACATCTTGTAAAAATCGTTATACCAAAACTCATATTTGTACACCCCGGCGAATTTGCAAAGGTTTTAATCGCCAGAAAGCCCATTGAAGCCATAACAATACCTGAAAATTCCATTGTAGAAAGGGGCGGCATAGAGGGTGTTTTTGTTTTAGACAAAAGCAACGTGGTACATTTTAGAATGCTTAGATTGGGTGAGAAAATAGGCAATAGATACATAGTATTGAGTGGATTAAAACAAGGTGAGAGAATTGTTGTAAACCCGCCTTACTATCTTGAAAATAACTCAAGATTGAA
>WFQR01000056.1 GCA_015486955.1 Hippea sp.
CCGTCGTTACATCACCCCTAACCACTCTCATAAACCGACCAGCCTTCTTTTGTATCGCATAACCCGCCGCTTTTCCTTTATATTCACCGCTTTTTACGTATTCCCAAATTTCGTCATCACTCAAGTGATCCATATAAACTAAAGCCTCATCAACAAAGCTTATACACCTGTTGTCCTTTAGCACCGTCACACCCGTGAGGCACCTGTGGTATTTACCCGATAGCATCTTAAGTATCGCAAATGCCTCTTCGTCGTCCTTTGGCTTTCCAATGATTTTGCCCTCAAACTCTATAACCGTATCAGCGCCAATAACCGTAATGCCGTTCTTGTAAAACACAGATGCCTTCAAAAAACTCACCCTTAAAAGGTAATCTTCGACGCCTTCACTATCCAATCTCCTCTCATCTACATCCGCCTTTGTAAAAATCGCATTCCTCTTGCATTTTTTAAACAGTTTTCTGCGTGCTTCGGATTGCGTTGCAAGAATGATCATCCAAACACCTCTCTATTCAGTGCATCAACCACAGACCTGAAGTGCTCTATCCTATCCAAAATTCCAGCTTCGTCCAAAAGGAACTCTAAAACCTTCACTGCCTCTTCATTTATCTTCGATGTCCTGTTGGCAATCCTCAATGCATTCAAAACTTTAAAGAAGTATAAATACGCTTCCTTTATCTCAGTGACGGGTATTAACTTTAACTTGCCGATCTTTTCGATAAGATCCAATGTGTTTTTCGAATACTCAATGCATCCATTCTCAAAGCAAACAGCTTGAATCAAAAACTCTATATTTGTCAGACAACCCTTGGAGCTTTTTATATCCAAGCCCTTACCCTTGTTTTCCTCTATCTTTTTAAACATTGACCAAACCTCATCCTTACTTGGTGGATTGTTCAGGACAAAGTCTTTATAAACGTTTTCCAATTTCTCCTTTTCAAAGCCACAGTAAACGATTTTAGACTTTTGTGCTGCTTGCTTTTCCCAAGATGATGCCTCCTTTTCAAAGTACCTTTTCAAATACTCAATATCAACAACAACAGACCCCTTCTCACCGTAAGGCCTCAATCTCAAGTCCACATCGTATAATTTTTTCAACTCCCTCGTAATTTTAACAACCTTACTTTCGTATGTGTAAGGTTCATCCTCGCAAACAAAAATAATGTCAAGATCGCTTCCAAGAAATAACTCCCCCGTTGCAAGTTTTCCGTATCCTACAACTGCAATTTTTTTATCCGTATCTATCCTTTCACAAGCACTATTCACATACTCCAAAGCAAAATTCGTCGTATAATTTAAATCGCTGTGATCGTAATTACCCGAAAGCAACTTTAATACAATTTCAAACTCCACCCTCTCCTTTTCTTCTTTGGTAAGATATTCAAATTCAAGCTTCGATGGGGCAAGTATCGTATCCAACAGTTGCGGGTTTTTAACAAGTTTCTCTCCATAACCCAACGCCAAAACCTTGACGAAGAGCCTGAACAATTCTTTTGAATCGAAAATCGTATCCACGTATGACGGATTGATCTTGTTTAAGCCAACAATAACTTGATCAAAAAAACTAAAATCCTTTACCATATTAAAGGTGCAATCGAAAATACTCTGAATTCTCTCCTTATTGATGCCACTTGCTGTATACTTTCTCACCGTCTCCACAATCAATCTTGAGATATTCGAGCCATTTTTAAAACCTAACTCCGTCAAGTAGCCCTCTATGTCATCCAAAGAACTGAATATGGGAAGACCAGAGTTCTCCATGAAGATCCTTCTAAAAACTGCATGGACGAATTTCGTATCTTGAACGTATCTTTCTACAAAATCATCAAATCCCATATCCAACGTCTTTGCCAAAAATTCAAGATCCTTTTTTTCACAAGGCAACATCTGTGTCTGTTTTTCCTGCTTGAGTTGAAGCTTATGTTCAATCCTTCTGAAAAACAAATAAATGGACCTTAGCTTCAGGGCTTCATCTAACAGCCCTAATTTTTTCAATAGTTCTAAACCTTCAAACGTTGAAATATGCCTCAAGATCTCATTTTTTCCGCCCAAGATCAATTGAAAGTAGTTAACTATGAACTCTATCTCCCTTATGCCGCCGACACCTTTTTTCACATCTTGAATCTCTTCAGGTAAATAGCAGTTTCTCTTTTCAAAGTTCTTGTGTATCTTGAACATTAAGCCCCTGATCTCTTTGATGTATTCGATGTCTAAAGACTTGGGAAACACAAATGGTTCTATTAGTTTGATAAATGCCTTTCCCAGTTCCATATCACCAGCAACGGGCCTTGCCTTAACAAGCGAAATCCTCTCCCATGGTTGGCCGAATGTGTAGTAGTAGTTCTCGTATTCATCCAAAGACATAGACAATGGATGAGAGAAACCACCGGGTCTCAAGCGCGTATCAACGCGGTATACAAAGCCACCTTCCTTGTTTTCAGATAGTATGGAAACAAGCTGGGAAGCCAATCTATTGTAAAACTCACCATCTTGCTCATCCTTGTGAACAAAGATTAGGTCAATATCACTTGAAAAATTCAGTTCCCTATTGCCCAACTTTCCCAAACCTATAACACAAAAACCTTTCTTTCTTGGTTCTGATTTTAACTTAAGATAGGCTATCTCTAAGCCAACCTCTATGAGGGCGTCCGCTAAATCTGACAACTCTTCCAAAATCTCTTCAAAGGGGCATGCATTAACAATCTCCCTTGTTGCAATGCGCAAGTACTCCCTTTTTCTGTAATGCCTAAGCAGATATTCCTTTTTAGCTATATTGGATGTTGAATGTATAAGCTCTTCTGCCTCTGTATAGTAATCCTTTTTACCCTTTTTGTTTGTTAGCGTCTCATTTTCAATGAGCCAGAACAAATACTCTGGGTTATTTATGAGAAAAACAGACAGCGTTTCGGATTGGGAGAATATGCCGAATAGGATTTCACCAACAACCTTAAACGAAATCAAAAGCTCAAATACTGTAGATTTAGCTGTAGAGTTCACTATAAAATCGTGAAAGTAGAAGAGAGACCTGTCTGGATCTTGGGCGTTCTTTAGATGCTCATAAAGCCTCTCCAAACTACCCTTAAACTCAATGTATAAACGATGCTCAGACGTTATGTGAAGGATAATTCGGTAGGCTTTTCTCTTATCCCTAAAAAGGGATAGAAAAGATTCAAGCTGAACCTTTAACCACCCCTTTGCTTAATGTCAAACTCGATCTGCTGTTTGAACCTGTCTGTTGAATCTACCTCTTTCTTCTCGGGTATTAGCTGGCCTTTAAACAAGAGCAACACCGGTGATGCAATGAAGATTGATGAATACGTACCGGAGATTATACCCACAAGCAGTGCAAACGACATACCCTTTAGTGCATGACCACCGAATAAGAACAGCGCCAAAACAACAAAGAGTGTCGTACCAGCAGTCAATACTGTTCTTGATAATGTCTCGCTTATACCTTGATTAATCGCCTCAACGTTGGACAACTTCCTATTCGATTTAACCTTTTCCCTGATCCTATCGAAAATAACAATAGTGTCGTTAACCGAGTAACCCACAATCGTCAGAATGGCTGCAACAACATCAAGCGTAAATTCATATCCGAATAAACTTAAGAAACCAACGGTAATCAGAACGTCGTGGATCAAAGCAAGTATTGCACCGAAGGCAAACCTGTATTGGAACCTCAAACTTATGTAGATCAAGATAGCAATCAGCGATAGGACAATCGCTATAATACCTTTGTCTCTGAACTCTTTACCGATCTTAGGACCTACCATGTCTACTTCTAAAATCTTAAAAGTGTCTCCGAATTTGCTTTTAAGCAACGGCTTTAATGTATCTTCTATGCTTTTTGTTGTCGAAGAGGTAGAAACCTTTGTGTATATGATAAACCTTTTATTGGAACTGCCTATGTTTTGAATCCTCGAGTCGCTAAAGATCCTTGAATCCTTAATGGCATTCCTTAGCTGTGTTACCTTTATCGGCTTGTCAAATTCTACCTGAATTGAAGTTCCGCCCTTAAACTCAATACCTAATTTCGGTCCTTTTATGATTAGATGACCGATACCAACAACAATCAGGATAATCGAAATAGATACGGCCAGTTTAAATTTGGATACGAAATCTATCAAAATTCCCGGCTTAACTATCTGAACCATACCACTCTCCTAAATACTCAACCTTTGGGGTCTGAATTTCTCAAGCACAATATCGAACACGGTCTTTGTGAATGTAACAGCCGTGAATATGTTAGCCAAAAGTCCGATGGCCATTGTTATTCCAAAGCCCTTAACAGGACCGCTACCGAATTGATACAAGATCAGCGCCACAATCAAGGTTGTTATGTTTGCATCCAAAATCGTTATAAACGCCCTTGCATATCCCGTATTCACCGCATCGTGAACGCTTCGGCCAATTAAGAGTTCTTCCCTTATTCTCTCATAGATGAGAACATTTGCATCAACCGCCATACCAACAGTTAAGGCGATACCGGCAAGCCCCGGCAGTGTCAAAGTTGCATGGAGCATCACCATTGTTCCAAATATAATAACGATGTTCAAAGCCATTGCAAAGTCTGCAAGCAGACCTGACAATCGATAGTAAAAGATCATAAAGAGGATCACGGCAAGCGATCCAAAGATCATGGCCTTTTTACCTTTATCTATTGAAATCTTGCCAAGCGATGGACCAATTGTGACCTTTTGCAAGATCTTAACAGGTGCGGGAAGTGAACCGCTGCGTAACACAAGTGCAAGATCGTGTGCCTCTTCGAGCGTAAAGTTACCCGTAATTTCACCTCTTCCGCCACCTATCCTGCTTTGAATGACAGGTGCTGAATAGATCACATTATCCAAAACAATTGCAAGCCTTTTTCCAATATGCGTAGCTGTAAAATCCGCAAAGATCTTTGCACCTTCAGAATTTAGCTCAAAGGCAACATAAGGCTGGTTTAGTGGCCCGCCAAACATAACATGGGCATTTGTTATCATATCACCTGTTATTACAGGCTCTTTCTTTACGACAAAAGGAACCTTAGTGATCTCACCCGTAGTTGGATCCCTTTTGATCTCATAGAGGATTTCATCATCAGGTGGTAGATTTCCGTTTAGCGCGTCTGCAACACTAACGGAATCATCAACAAGGTGGAGCTCAAGTCTTGCCGTCTCACCGAGTAATTTAACCGCCCTATTGGCATTCTTTATACCAGGAAGATCGACAACTATGTGATCTTCGCCTGCCTTGACAACGGTAGGCTCTGTTACACCAAACTGGTTAACCCTGTTTCTTATTACGTTTATGGCCTGCTCAACAGCCTGTTTTTTTATCTTTGCAACTATCTGTTCTTTAAGTTTGATCACTATCGGCTGACCCTGTGATATGATCTTGTAGTTGGGGAAGTTGTCCATGATGATGTTAACAGCCTTATCGGTGTCTTTTGGATCCACAAGGTATATCTTGATCGTTGCATCCTTTCCTGAGGGTATTACGTGGTCTGCTGCAATCTTTGCATTCAACAGTTGTTGCTGCAAGTTATTTACTGCCCTTGATAGAACGGCAAAAACGGCTTTATCCGTCTCAACACCCAAAACGAGGTGCATGCCACCCTTCAAATCCAAACCCAAGTTTATCGTGTCCGTCGGTAAAATACCGCCAAAGAGTTCCGATACGTATTTTGCATTTTTCTTGCCCACTATTGTCGGCAAGGTATAGGCACCAAAAATGGCAACAACTAAAAGAACGATTATTAACTTTACCCATGTCGACGTCTTCATTTGACCAACCTTCCCTTAAAAACTTACTGTCTTGCAGCTACACTACTTTTTGTTATCTTGATCTGAACACCATCTGCGATTTCTATTGTAAAGTCCTTTTCTCCAACCTTAACGATCGTCCCATAAATACCACTCGAAGTGATGATCTTATCTCCTCTCTTTAGGGACTCAATAAATTCCTTGTGTTTCTTTCTCTGCTTCTGTTGAGGCAGTATTAAAAACACATAGAAAACGACGATAATTAGAATTAGCGGTATGAGTTGAGCCATCAGGCCTGGCTGTCCTGCCGCCTTTGCCGCTGCGTATGCCTGTGGGACGAAAGAAAACATAAAAGACCTCCTTACCTTCTTCCTAAAAAGTAAAAAATAACCGTTAGGATTATACTTAAAATGATACTGCTTGCAAGGGGAAAGTAAAATGTGAAATTGCCCTTCTTTATGATTATATCGCCCGGCAGCCGACCAAAGGGAATTTTGGTCAAGTGAGGCATATACATAAAGAACAAACCTATTAGGATAAGCAATATGCCGAAAAATATGAAAATCTTACCAAACTCCCCCATAGTTTGCCTCCTCAAGCATAGCTACGGCATAGGCACTTACCCCTTCTTTCCTGCCCTCAAAACCCAAAAACTCCGTTGTTGTGGCCTTTACATTGACAATCTTTGGATCAATTTTCAATGCATTTGCTATATTTTTCTCCATTGTCTTTTTATAAGGCCCAATTTTTGGCTCTTGCATCACAACCGTGGCGTCAATGTTTTTTATAACAAAACCAGCTTCATCTATAAGTTCCCGAATTCTACTTAAAAAAAACAGACTTTTCATATCCTTGTATTTCGGATCTGTGTCGGGAAATAACTCTCCAATGTCGCCATAGCCCAGCGCCCCAATCAATGCATCGCATATTGCGTGTGTTAGACAATCGGCATCGGAGTGGCCCAACAGGCCGTATTCGTAGTCAATATTGACACCACCTAAGATCAGCTTTCTATTCTTGCCAAATCTATGAACATCATAACCAAATCCTATTCTAAAAGACATTTTACTATTTCCAAATCCTCCTTTGTTGTGATCTTTATATTCCTCTTTGACCCCTCGACCAATTTCACTTTGCCGTAGAACTTCTCCCACAATGCTGCCTCATCCGTAAAGTCAAGCTCTTCGACGTATTTCTTCATTATGTTAACCAACCTGTCGTAGTGGAATGCCTGTGGCGTTTGGGATAGTACAAGCTTTGTCCTATTAAGTGTAGCCGTAGAGAACTCATCACTTTTAAGCTTTACCGTATCGTTTACCGGCACATAGAATATAGCAGCACCGAATTCCAAAGCCTCTTTTATTAACCTTTCAATATCAAGCCCTATCATGACAGGTCTTACAGCATCGTGTATCAAAACTATGTCGCAACTGTTCAAAGCTAAAAGACCATTCAAAACAGAGTTTTTCCTCTCCTTACCGCCCTCAACGACCTTTAAACCGTATCTATTGCTTATAAAATCCATATCCTCCTTCTTTGAAACAATAACAACTTCTCCGTACTTGGTAAGCTTCTCTACGCTGTAATCCAAAACAATTCTGTTCTGTGTTATCTTTTCAAACTGCTTTTTCCTGCCAAACCGTCTTCCCTCTCCAGCTGCCACTATAACGCTTGCGACCTTCATTTTATCACATCAAACTTATTGAACGCCTCTTTTAAAGAATTATCCGTGATTTCTGTATAGATTTGCGTTGTAGTAACACTTTCATGACCCAACATCTCTTGAACTGCCCTGATGTTTGCACCGTTTTCAAGCATGTGTGTAGCAAACATGTGCCTCAACATATGGGGCTTAACATCCAATCCCAACTTCCTAAACTTCCTCTTTACAACCTTCCACATACCTTGCCGTGTAAACGGTTTCTTTCTGTTTGAAAGAAATAGATAACCTTTGTAACTAAAGCCCCGCGTTTCCACATATTTTTTAATAGCCTCAAGTGTCTTTCTGTCAATAGGGACAAATCTCTCTTTATTAGCCTTTCCCTTAATTCTAACAAAACCACTATCAAACAGAATATCTGAAACTTTCAAGTTAACAAGTTCAGAAATCCTTAAACCCGTAGCGTACATCATCCTTATGATCAAACCGTCTCTATCGTTCGTCATAGCCTTCTCTATCGTATCTTTCGCAATATAATTTGGGGCTTTCCTTTTGTTTCTTTTATTCCTTAAAAGGGAATAGTCAATCTCGAGCAGGCCAGACTTGTTTAAGAACTTCAAAAATCCTCTAATGGAAGACAGCTTTCTGTTAAATGTTGAAGTAGCAAAGTTTTTCTTAGCAAGTTCATCTCGATATTTTAACAAATTCTGCTCGTTTAATGGTTTATCACTAAAAAACTCAGCAAAGCCTTTAAGGTCATTCATGTAGCCTGCTATGGTGTTTTCTGAAAATCCTTTGAGTTTCAGATTGAACCTAAACCTCTCTACAAGTTCATCTATAGCCATACCTTTTTGCTATGCTTTCTATAGATTTTGTGAAATCCTTGTAGGATACAACGCCTATGGAAACTGTATTTGAAAATATACTCTCTGCCGTTTTCTTTAAATCACCTAAATTCACCTTTTTCAATTGGTCTATATCAAACTCCCAAGGTAGCCCCTTCGTGCCAAGAAAATAGCCATCAGACAAACCATTTGCTATAGACTGTGGTGTTTGTAAAGCTATAGGTATACTTCCTTCCATGTAGTCCTTTGACAATTTTAAATTTTCATCCGTAATGTATGAATTGAAGCTTTTGATGTCTTTAAAAACCTCATTAATTGCATTCAGCGTGAATTTATTTTGAGTTTGGAGACCTATAACAAATACAGATTTCTCTGGCAATCGATAAACAAAGCTAAAAACAGAATAGGCATATCCATGTTTTGTTCTTATGTCCTTAGTCAAATAGGAATTCAAATTGCCGCCCAAGATGAATGCCAATAGTTTTGATGCAAAGTATTTCCTTGTCCCATATTCAAAGCCAGGAAAGGCAAAATATACGTAGCTTTGCTTCGTGTTCTGCTTTACAATGTCTCTGACATGCAATCCATTTTTAAAATCTACTTTAGGAAACTTTGCTTCTTTGCCCTTTTTTATTGACGAAAAGTAAAACTCTATATCTTTCTTAACATCTATATCTGAAAAATCACCAGAAATGGAAATGACCATATTCGAAGCATTGAAGTATCTGTTAAAAAAGCTCACCACATCGTTTCTTCTTACGTTTCTAACACCTAAAGCAGTGCCCAATGATGTATGGTTATAGGAGCTTTCTTTTATTAGTGAAACGAATGCAGAGTGTATGGCCAAGTAATCTTTATCGTTTTTTAGCGATTCAATCGAATTAATCGTGTTTCTCTTTACATATTCAATTCCCTTTTGATCAAACTTGCTATTCAATATCTCATGCAATAGGCAAAACAAAGGCACGATATTTTTATTCAGCGCGGTCGCATTGATCGTTATGTATCCTTTATCAACAGAAACACCACTTTCAACGCCGTATTTATCAAACAAAAATCTCAATCTGTCAGCTTTGTATTTCGGTGAGTTACAGTTTTCCAATGCATTGCCAACAACGTATGCCTCACCAAATTTGCCTTTGGCATCAAATACACTACCCGCTCTGACCTTTATATTCACACTAATAATGGGCACGTTGGATTTTTTGTAAATTCTGTAGGTCAAGCCATTCTTAAGCTTGCCTTCAATTAAGTTTGAACCGAAGGAAACGGAGCTAAAGGCAAAGAGTAAAACAACAATGAAAAATAACCTTTTTATCATCTCAAACTACCCTTGAATTTTGAATTATAGACAGGTTTAACCCCTCTTTCCGGCACCAAATAAACATCTGTCTCGTGTTCTTGAACAAAATATCTCTTTGCCACCCTTTCTATATCTTCTTTTGTTATGTTGTCAATGATTTTCAAGTAATTCTTATAATAATCCAATAGGCCGAAGGCTGCATAAAAAGCCACGTTCATATCCCTTTCCCTTAAGGTCTCTTGAGACAAAACATAATCCATTTCGGCCTTTTCCTTTGCCACCTTTAAAAGTTCATGGCTAAAATCACCGCGCTTAATCTTGTTAATCTCATCCCAAATATAACCTCGAGCCTCTTCAAATCCCTCTTTCTTTGGGATATCGGCAAATATCTCATATAAACCCTTGTCCCAAATCCTACTCTCATTCCAGCCGCTTATATCCACCAAAACATGTTTCTTTCTCACTAAATCATTGTAGGCAATAGCAGTTTTACCACCGAATAAAAGATACGTAATAAGATCCAAAACCGCACTATCCTTTTCGTCTTTAATCGATGGAATCTTGAAAGCTATGGCAATTTTCTTAAACTCCGATGGTTTTCTTATGTATGCAATCCTCATACCCAACTGTGGTGGCTCTTTGGTTATATGCCTAACAATGGGCTTTGGCTTTTTAGAACCGAATAGCCTTTTCACCAAATTGAAAACGGTATTAACATCTATATCACCCGATATAACAAGAACCGCGTTGTTTGGCGCATAGTACTTTTCGTAATAGTTCCTCAACTCATCTATCGTGTAGTGCCTAATATCGTATGCAAAGCCAATGGGCGTCCACCTATAGGGAGAGGCCTTGTAAGCTATATTGTGAAGTGTAAAATATAAAAAACCATCGGCAGAATTGTCTATTCTCCAAAGCCTTTCTTGGTAAACAACACTACGCTCTTTTAAAAACTTTTGTTCATCCAACAGCAGATTATCCATGTTATCGGCATAAAAGCCAAGAACCTGTTTGAGTGCCTTCTTTGAAATTGTGGTAAAGTAAACAGTAAAATCAAACGACGTTTGGGCATTGTCAATTCCGCCGTACTTCATTGTCAAATCATCGATAAAACCGTCTTTGTAGTGTTTCGATCCTCTAAAGTTCATGTGCTCAAGCATGTGCGAGATGCCCGTTATTGAGTTATACTCATCAACACAGCCAACCTTGTAGAGTATTGTCACGTTGACTATAGGAAGGGAGTGATCCTCTTCTAAGTATACATTCAGTCCATTGTTGAGCTTATAATGAACAAAGCTCGCGTTTGCCAATGGCGAAGCGAGTATGATCACTAAAAATACAATTGCTACGCGGCGCATAATCCAATCACCAATTGCGAAGTTGAATTTCCAAAGTTCACCTTCGGTGGCTGTTTCTCCTGTTTATTTGTGACAGTAAAGTACGGTGCTGGTTTCAGTCCCATTTTATTCGCTATAATGTTAGCAGGAACGGACTTTATTGCCGCATTGTACTGTGCGACTATCTCGTTGTAACGTTGCCTTGCAACGGCAATCCTATTCTCAGTACCCTCTAAGTTATCCAACAGTCGCGTGAATTCCTCATTTGCCTTTAACTCTGGGTATCTCTCAACGATCATCAGCAACCTACCGATCGCACCCTCAAGTTCGTTACTCGCCTTGATCTCATCCTGCGGCGTTTTGGCGTTTAACAGGTGAGCCCTCGCATTGGCAACATACTCAAAAATATCCTTTTCATGCTGAGCATAACCCTTAACCGTGTTAACCAAGTTGGGTATTAGATCTGCCCTTCTCTTCAATTGCACATCAACATCGCTCCACGCCTTCTGAACCTCCTCATGAAGTCGAATAAGCCTATTGTACGTGGTGTAGTAATACATACCCGCTGCAATAGCAAGCAATAAGATAAATGCAATCACCCCAAGTACGGCTTTCATCAACGATACCTCCTTATTTTACCAACTTCCACCAACGCCTCCTCCACCGGTTGAACCTCCCCCGAAGCCACCAAACCCGCCGCCAAGTCCACCACCAAATCCACCGCCTAAACCGCTATCCCAATCGGATCTATATCCACCCAATACGCCACCTACAAAGAACGGAAAGATATACGGCGATACAAAAAGCATCAGGCCAATTATCAATATTATGTCAAGCAAGGAGATCCCTTTTTTGACCTTAGCTGGCTTTGGTTTAAAACTTCCAGTAATTTTTACATTGTAGTTTTTTGCAATTACCGAAACTATAGCCATAACACCGTTTAGAACACCTTTATCGTAATCCCCTTTCTTAAAATACGGGATTATGTACCTATCTCTGATGCGACCAAGCAATCCATCGGGTAATATGCCTTCCACACCGTAACCCGTATCGATCCTCAGCTTTCTATCACCCACATCAACCAGGAATAACACACCGTTGTCCTTACCCTTCTCACCTATACCCCATTTCTCAAACAGTTCAACCGAATAGTCAAAAATATCGTTATTTTGCAACTTTTTTATAGTGACTACAGCAAACTCAACGCCTGTCTTCTCCTTTAATTCGAGCAGGATATTGTTAAGCTTATTGACTGTTTCTGGCCTTAAGATGTGCGCAAAGTCGTTTACGTATCCAATTGGTTTCGGTATATTGTCTTTTGCGTAAACCGTTAAGGCAAAAAATACTAATGCAAGGCTAACTAAGAATCTTATCCGAAATCTCAACAAGTGTTTCCACCTCTCTTAAATAGTCCTTAAAAATGGGCAAGA
>WFQR01000057.1 GCA_015486955.1 Hippea sp.
AGAAATCGCCGTTAAATACAAGCTTACCCCTCAAATGTCTCTTTGTCATAAAGTAAAGCTTGTTCAAATCGGGCAGTATAAGCTTAAACGTACCTTTTAGGGTCTTTGACTTTAAATCGATATCTGAGTTTGTAACGTTGAACATCGCAACATTGGAATTCAAGGTCAATACAGCATGCAAAAGCTTGCCACTCGCCTTTATATTTGAAACAACGTTAAATGGAATTTTGGCATTTTCGAAGTTAAATTCCTTTTTTAAAACTTCAGGATTTGTAAAACCTTTATCCAAATTAACAACAACTTCACCTTTAGAACTGGCTGTATTTAAATCGTCTAACTCACCATTAGCCGAAATCCTGCCATACGCATACACAGGCTTTCCCAAAGCAACAAGGAGCTGATCCAATTCAATATTCGATGCCTTCAACCTTAAAGACTCGGGCTTTTTGTCAGTTAACCTTATTCTATAGTTCAAGGATCCGCCAAATACATTGGCCGTACCATCAACAGTAAAGTCTCCAAAACTACCGTAAATCCTACCTACAGTCCTTAAACCGCCCTTTATAACGTTCTTACCAACAAAATTGCCCAAGTTCTTAATATTTACAGTGTAGTTTAAGTTCATTGTGCTTGAAAATATGCTAAAGCCTCCGTGAATATCTAAAAGTCTGTTACCACCATAGTAGCAAACCAACTTCAGGGTTGAGGGTCTAAGGCTAAATTCTTTAACCTCAATACTCTTGCCCAAAGCCTTAGATATCTTCTTTTGTACTGTTGGCTTCAATATGTTGTTGCCCATCTGCGTAAACAACAAGCTATAAGCACCAACAATTACCAATATTAACAGGCCAACAATAGCATATACAACCTTCTTCATTGCTTTTCCTCCTATACAAAATCAGAGAACAACTTGGTTTTCTCAAGCGTTTTAACAAGCCTGTATAACGTCTCATTTACAGGCACATCAACACCGAATTTTCTGCCAAGCTGAACAACATAGCCATTCAAATAGTCAATTTCTGTTCTTTTACCCTTCCTTAAATCCACACCAACACTGGCATTCCACACCTTTGGCTTGAAATTCAAAGAAAAATCAAGCACCTCTTTTGCCAACTGGTCAATTTCAAACTCCAAATTCAAGAACTTTCCAACATTTACAATCTCATCCAGCGACCTCTCAACAATCCACTTTGTATGTTCATAGGACAGATCAAGCGTTGCCGTTAGAGCATTAACGGTGGCCGAAGAACAGTAAAACATAAACTTGTGCCACTTATCTCGCATAATGTCTTCGGATCTTTCAACCTTAATACCGCTTTCTGATAACACTTCCAACAATGTATCTAAAATTTCGCTATTACCCAAACTACCAAGCTTCATACCATAATCAAAGAACTGCTCCAACTTATTCCTGCCAATAAACTTTGACCCTATAAGCACAGATGCCGGAAATATTTGGTTTTTGTCAAACATCTCCAAAGCCTTATACTCCGTATAAACGCCATTTTGGATGGTCATGATATTCGCTTTGGGCCAATGTGCTTTAATTATTTCCAAATTCTCATCCGTATCAAAACTCTTGCAGGCAAGCACAACCAAATCCGGCTCAAACTCAACCTTATCAGCACTATCAACAATATTGATCATCTTTCTCTCATTCTGACCGGAAAACTTCACCTCCAGTCCATCTTTAGATACAAGCTCAGCTATACGCTCCCTTGAAACACAGACAACCTCATTTTTATCGTGCAAAAACCACCCGATTAGCAAACCCAAAGCACCTGCCGCCTGTACAACAATCCTCATATCCATCACCCCTTTTTTTAACACTTTAACAAATTTTCGTAGAAAATTAAATAAGATTTCGTATAATTGTAAAAAATCTCAATAGGAGGCTAACGATGTATGAAAACATTCTTGTGGATGTTAAGGATTTTATAGGGACAATAACACTCAACAGACCGGATAACCTAAACGTATTTACAACACCATTGGCCAAAGAGCTAAACGAAGCCCTCAAAAGTTTGGACGAAAATGACGACGTTAGGGTTGTAGTAATCAAGGCAAATGGAAAAGGTTTCTCCGCCGGTATCGATGTAAACGAGCTAAAAAACAAAACACCACTGGAACTCTATGAAACAACAACACTAATGGAACAGATGAACCTAACACTCACGGGCATGAAAAAACCCACCATAGCATCTGTTCACGGATTTGCAGTTGCAAATGGGTTTGGATTGGTATCACTGTGTGATTTAGCCATAGCTGCTGAAGGCACAAAATTCGGTGCTACGGCAATAAACGTGGGTTTATCATGTATAGGCCCGGCTGTTGCCATATCGCGTGTTGTGGGCAGAAAGAGGATGCTGGAGTTGCTCTTCACAGGAAGGATCATACTCGCAGAAGAGGCACTTGAGTGGGGTTTGATCAATAAGGTTGTCCCGAAGGAGAAGTTGGAGGAAGAAACAAATAAATTGGCAAAGGAACTTGCAAGCAAGAGTCCGCTCGCTCTACAGATAACGAAGAAAGCATTTTACAAGATGGCTGATCTTCCACTTGAAAAGGCAATAGAGATCGCAAACCAGGCATTTGCCCAAATCTGCACACTCGAGGATGCAGAAGAAGGCATAAACGCATTTTTGGAGAAGCGTGAGCCCAACTGGAAGTTAAAATAAAGTTTGAAAATATGGAAAAGTCGGATATAATTAGGTGCGCATTACGGGGCGTAGCGCAGTTTGGTAGCGCACCAGTTTCGGGTACTGGGGGTCGGCGGTTCGAGTCCGCCCGCCCCGACCACTTCTAATCTACATAGCTTCCATAAACGGTGTAAAGGCAATAACCTCTGTGTCCATATCTTTAACTAAAACCATGTGCTCCAATCTTATGCCCAACTGGCCTGGTATGTAGATACCCGGCTCTATGGTAAACACCATATTGGGTTGCAAAACGATGTCATTTGTCGGAACAAGATACGGAAACTCATGAACCTCTAAACCAACACCATGACCCAAACCGTGAATGAAGTACTTATCGAGGTCAAACTTGGCAAGCTCCTTTTTAGCCCTATTGTACACCTCACTCGCCTTTGTCCTCCCCGGTGCTATCATCTCTGTTGAATACAGCTGTGCATAAAAAACGGCATTAAACAGCTTTTTCTTCTCATCCGTCTTTTCACCCATCAAAAATGTAAACGTCATATCCGAATTATAACCGTCAATACTTGCTCCGAAATCTATGACAACAAATTCACCATCCTCTATCCTTTTATCCGTTGGAACATGGTGCGGATAAACGGCATTTGGACCACTGGCAACAATCGTTTCAAAGGCCTCCTTCTCAGCCCCGTGCTTTCTCATCTGATACGTAAGCTCATCTGCAAATTCCTTTTCTGTTATACCCGGCTTCAAATAGGGATAGACCTTTATAAACGCATTCCTTGCAATAAAGGCCGCACGTTTAATTTGATTGATTTCGTCACGCTCCTTGATCATGCGCAAAATCAGTGTTTGATTGGTGAAATCTACTATTTCAAAATCCTCAAACGCCTTAATCTGCTTATGGCTTGAACGTATAAAATCAAGCCCTACCCTCTTTATGCCCCTTTTTTTCAAAAAATCAACCACATCGTCCAAGTCCTTAGATAAGACCACGTTGTCCTTAACCTCATCCAAAGCCGTCTGATAATAAAGGCTACTCACAAGCAGATTGGCTTCCTCTCTGTCAACAACCAAAACACCCTCTACATTGCCACCCGTAAAATACCTTATGTCAGCATTGTTTAGGGTGCTAAAAATAACAACGGCATCACACTTAAACTCATCCATCTTCTCCCTTAATTTCGCAATCCTGCGATCTATCATAATTCTGTCTCCTTTACCGTACAATTTCTCTTCTCTTTGGCTTTGTAAAGCGCCTTATCTGCTCTCTTAATCAACGTCTCGATCGTATCTTTTTCTCTAAACGCAGCCACGCCAAAACTCGACGTAATGGAAAAGATCTTGTCTTTGTACTTGAATTTCAGCTTTTGAACGGCCAGCCTCAATTTTTCTGCAACCTCAAAGGCACTGTCTAAATCCGTATTGGGCAATATAACAATAAACTCCTCACCACCGTACCTTGCAACAACATCCGCCGATCGAACTATTGACTTAACCGTCTTGCAAAAGCCCTTCAAGACCATATCCCCAGCCAAATGGCCGTATGTGTTGTTTACGTTACTAAAGTGATCAAGATCAGCCATGATAATGGAAAGGGGCTGCTTGTAGCGTTCGGCTCTTGCAATCTCGACCTTTAAGAAATGTATAAGACCTCTTCTGTTGTAAACGCCAGTCAACGGGTCGATGATTAAATTCTCTTGTGCTTTTTTCAGTTTTTCCCTCAAGTCCTCTATGATCTCCTGTGATTCTTTGAGCTTCTTTGAATATTGCTCAATCTCATTCTTCATGCTAATCGTTGTATCCTTAATCTTCACAGCGATGCCTATCAACCTTTTGCTCAACTCATCAACATCAATATTTTTGCTGTTTATTGCGTTGTTTATTTCATCGATGTGCCCCTGAAACGTGCTCACATAGTCGCTTGACGATGAGGTAAATGTCGTTATTGTGTAAATCAAAGCCTTCAAAGCCTTGTTCAACTTTGTCTGGAGGCTGTCAATGTACTCCTCTTCAAGCCTTTCTTTTTCCTCAACAAGCTCCCTTATCTCATCCCTAATTTCCTTCTCATCAATACGGTAGGGGCTTGCAACAAGCTTGCTTTGGAGCTTCTTTACCTTTTCCAAGTACTTCTTCGCCCTATCATCATCACTTTCCACATCCAACAGGGAAAACAATATCTGCAGTATATCCCTATAAACAACGTCCTTTGAGTCTTTTGTTGTTGTACCTAACTTAAACAGTATCTCCTTTGTCTGAGTGAGCGTGTCAACGTCTATTTTTTGTTTCAAAATCTCTTTAACCTTCTCAAGGCTGTCACGCCACCGCTTGTCGGCCTCTGCAGTCTTTGCTATAGCAACGAGCAGGCTTAAATTGTTTAACAATAGATTGTTAAAGACTGCCTTTCTCTTCTGGACAAATTCATCATGCTCTATAACAAAATCCGCTATTGCGTTTCTAAAGGTCACCAATTTGGATGTATCCTCTTCGTACTTTATTTTTTTAACCTGCTCCTTAAACTCATCGATCTTCTTGTCTATAACCTTATCGCCGACCTTTAAAGATATCAAAAGGTAAACAATCGCAGCTGTAAGGTTCTCGATATACGTCGAGCATGATACCTTTACCTTCGAGCTTCTGCGGATCACCATAAAATACGCTCCGAAAAGTCAAATAATTTGACAAAGTCAACCTTAAAAACTAATCTATAATACAACATTATGTCGCTCGCTGTCCAATTTTTGGGTGCTTTTTAATGATTAAAACCAAGCAGTTCATCGATATAACAAAGACGAACCTGCTGATCCTCTCTGTAAGGCTGTTCTCCGTCGCTGGCGCAATCCTCTGGGTAACAAACCCAAATCTCTACATAGCCACAATCAACAAGCAACACTTAATCTATGCCTACAATGCCATAATATTCGTCTACATCTCTTTCTTCATTGTGAGGTTGACCCTCCCGCGATCCACTGTTAAGTGCGAGTATTTCTGTCTTTTCACCTTTATTTTTGACCAGATAGTGATCTCCTTCTTTACGTACAACACAGGTGGCTTTTCAAGTCCGTTCTATTCGGGCTACTTCGTTGTAATAACATTTTCAGCCTTCGTTCTTGGCATAAGAAACGCCTTTGTAACGGCTTTTTTTGGCGCCCTCTTCTACGTGATATTCAACTATTCATACGGCATTGGCCTTTACAACATTGCAGACATCTTATACAGAATCGTACCGTTCTTTGTCATAGCCTATCCAACGGGTGTATTAAGTGACAGATTAGAAAAACACCTAATTGAGATTGAAAAACTAAACAACCAATTAAAAGAGAGGAACATCAAACTTCAGGAAACCCTGAAAGAAATGGAAGAGATGCACAAACAGTTAATCAAACACGAAAAGGAAAAGGCCATGCTGGATTTAGCAGAAAGTGTAGCTCACAGACTTAGAAATCCATTGATGAGTCTTGGCGGCATAGCAACGATATTAGACAAAAAAATAAAGAAAGGTTCAGATTTAAGCGAATTACAAAAGTATGTAGAATACATAAAAAACGAAAGCAAAAATATGAGCGAATTGCTTAACAACCTCTTAGAGATGAGCGATAGAAACATTCAGTTGAGCTTTGTATCAATAGAAAACCTGATAAACAACGTGTTAAACGAGTTTAAAGAAAATATAAAACAGAACAACATTGAGGTTGACATTAACTTAGAAAAGGATTTGCCACCCATTAGAACAGACAAAAACAAACTGAAAATCAGCCTGAGGAACATCATTGATAACTGCATAAAAGCCATGAAACATGGTGGCAAATTAACCATTCAAGCAAAAAGAGCAGAGGGAATAGAAAATGCATTAGAAATAACAATTAAGGATACAGGACCCGGTATACCAAAAGACATACTAAAAAACATATTCGAACCATTTGAATCTGGTGGATCTGTAAAGAAGGGAATAGGCTTGCCGCTTGCAAAACATTCTATTGAAATTTTGGGCGGAGAACTTTATATAGAAAGTGAGATTGGAATTGGGACAACGTTTAAAATAATTCTACCAATGTGAGGTTGAAAGATGAAGAAAACCGTCTTAAGCGGAATGAGGCCAACGGGCATTTTACACTTGGGAAACCTATACGGTGCACTAAAAAATTGGATCAACCTTGAGAAAGAAAACTACAACAGGTTCTATTTTGTGGCAGATTGGCATGCACTCACAACAGGGTTCGACGATGCAAAGGATATACCAGAAAAC
>WFQR01000058.1 GCA_015486955.1 Hippea sp.
ATCCTCAAGAGTTCAAAAGGGGAGGTTGTTATGGATAAAAAGATCCTATTGAAAGAGGAAGATATACCCAAATTTTGGTATAATATTTTGCCAGATTTACCGACGCCTATTAAACCACCGTTAAACCCAGAAACCAAGAAGCCTTTAACGGCTGAGGATCTGAAGATATTCCCAAAAGCCATTATTGAACAGGAGATGAGCAACCAAAGGGAGATACCCATACCGGAAAAGGTTAGAGAAATTTACTCATTATGGAGACCGACACCGCTTGTTAGGGCTTTAAACCTCGAAAGGGCTCTTGGTACCCCTGCAAAGATCTATTTTAAAAACGAGTCCGTTTCACCTGCAGGCTCTCACAAGCCTAACACGGCCGTTGCACAAGCATACTACAATAAAATGGAAGGCGTAAAAACCTTAACAACGGAGACAGGAGCTGGTCAGTGGGGTTCTGCTTTGGCTTTGGCTGGATCTTTGCTTGGTATAAATGTTAGGGTTTACATGGTTAAGGTGAGCTATGAGCAGAAGCCTTTTAGAAAATCAATGATACACTTGTGGGGTGCTGAGATCTACCCATCTCCAAGCGATAAAACAGAGATTGGAAGAAAGGTCTTAAAAGAAGATCCAAACAATCCCGGTAGTTTGGGTTTGGCCATCAGCGAGGCAATTGAGGATGCCGTAACCCATGAGAACACAAAGTACGCTTTGGGTAGCGTATTAAACCATGTTTTATTGCATCAGACGGTTATTGGTCTCGAAGCCAAAAAACAGTTTGAACTGATAGGTGATTATCCGGACGTTATATTTGCCCCCTGTGGTGGCGGAAGTAATTTGGGCGGTATTGCATTGCCGTTTATGAGGGACAAAATCAATGGCAAGGAAGTTAGAATTGTGGCTGTTGAGCCTGCAAGTTGCCCAACACTTACAAAGGGTATTTTTACCTACGATTACGCCGATGTGGCAAAGATGACACCGCTGCTTTACATGTACACACTTGGTCATAACTTCATGCCACCGAGCATACACGCCGGTGGTTTGAGATATCATGGTGATTCTCCTATTTTAAGCCAATTGAGAAAAGATGGTCTATTGGATGCTGTGGCCTACAACCAAACAGAGGTGTTTGAAGCGGGTATGCTTTTCGCAAAGACTGAAGGAATTATTCCTGCTCCGGAGACATGCCACGCTATTAAAGCGGTTATAGATGAAGCTTTGCGAGCAAAAGAGGAGGGCAAGGAGAAAACAATTCTTTTCTGTTTCTCTGGTCATGGGCACTTTGATATGGCTTCTTACGATCTATTCTTATCTGGAGAAATGAAGGATTATGAGTATCCGGAGGATAAAGTTAAGGAAGCGTTAGAATACTTACCAAAAATTTAGGTTTAACAGATTTAACTTAATTAATTAAACTTTTAAAGGATTTTTTAAGATGTGTGACTTAAATCACGAACCTTGACCTTTTGGAAAGGGTGCAATATAATGAATTTTAGTAAGTAATGAGAAGGGGTTTAGTATAAACTTTAAGCTTTTTGGCGGAGGTTGACTATGGTATCATTGAATAGAAGGAATTTCTTAAAGCTTTCATCTTTGGTAACTGGTGGGTTGATGTTCTTTAGACCCACGGCGAAGGCAAGCATTTACACACCCCATTGGAAAAAACCTGCTGGTAAGATTAAGTACTTCCCGAACATCTGCAGCTACTGTTCAACGGCGTGTGATATCGTTGTTAGAACAAGGGTAAACGGTAAATTCATGAAACCCCAAAAAATTGATGGCAACAAGAACAGCACATACAACAGGGGTAGGATCTGTGCAAGAGGTCAGTCGGGTATAAGGACTGTTTACAACCCAGATAGACTTAAGTACCCGTTGATTAGGGTAGAGGGTTCCCAAAGGGGCGAGTGGAAATTCAGGAAAGCAACCTGGGAAGAGGCTATGGCCTACATTAAGAAGAAGGTTGAAGAGAACAACATCCAGCCCCATGAGGTTGCAATATTTGCAGGTCAAAGGGCATGCGCCTATGAGAAATTGGGTGTATTTGCGTTTTCGGCATCCACAGGTTGTCCAAACATCGTTGGTTCTCCAATGCAACAGTGCGTTATGGCAGAGCATGCCGGTGCTGACGTGACCGTTGGTACGATGATCACCCACGATGAATTGCTCGTGGACATGGACAACACAAAGGTCTTGCTTGTTGTTGGTAGCAATGCCGCAATTGCGGGAATTTCGGTTTCGAGGGCTGTTAGGTTTGCTAAAGGTAGACAGAATAAAATGACGGTTATTGCCCTCGATCCGAGGTTGAGCGAAACAGCTGCAAAAGCCGACAAGTGGATACCAATTAAGCCTGGTTCTGACTTAGCGTTCTTAATGGCAGTTATCAGGCTTTTGATAAAGAACGGTTGGTATGAGGATGAGTTCTTGAGAAGGCATACAAATGCACCGTTCCTGATTTACGATAACAATGGAACGCCTTTTGCATTTGGTCAAAATACAGATCCAAATCAGTTCCCATTCTCCCAGAACTACTACGTTTACGATGAGATCTCCGGTGAAGTAGTTCCTGTGGATGGCTTTACAAACGATAACATCGGAAACAAGAAGATTAAGCCGGCTCTATTTGCTCCAAAAGGCTTAACGTTCCAAGGGAAGCCTGCAAAAACGGCTTTTGACTATCTGTGGGAGACGGTTAAAGATGCAACGCCAGAATGGGCGGCAAAGATCTGTGATGTGCCAAAAGAAGATATAGAAGAAACAGCAGAGTTGCTTGGAAGGATCAGACCCGCTACGGTTCATCCTGGATGGTTGGACGGCAGGTATGAGGACGTTGTTCAGTCGAGAAAGGCTGCAGCGATTATAAACGTGTTAGTTGGTGGTGTTGATAGTGTCGGTGGCTGGATCTTCAACCCTGAAGATAGAGAAGGAATGGAGAGATTTTACGAGGCCTATAAGTCTGGTAAGTTGAACAATCCGATGTCCTTGATGATGGCCACAGCTATGGCACCCGGTTTGCTCGGTGTCATAGGTAAACTTGAGGGCATGATGCTTTCCGGCCAATTCCCATTGTTCAGAGGGTATCCACACTTCAATAGGGCTTATTACGATTATCAAAAAGAGAAGTATGGCAAGAAGGCCATACCATACTCCTTGTTCATAAACGCTGGCTTCCAAGAGGCAGTAGAAGGCAA
>WFQR01000059.1 GCA_015486955.1 Hippea sp.
GGAATTTGTTTTTGTCTCTCAGGAATTAAGCAAAAAATTGTCCATCAAGTCGGGCGATAAGGTAATTGTTTCAAATGGTGATAGTAAATCGATCTTTGAGGCTAAAGTTACGGATAGAATAAAGGGTGAAACTGCTTTTGTTTACAAGAGCCGATTTGAGGGTGTAAATAGAATCTTCAAAAGCATACCAACGGATACAAAAAGGGGCATTGCGTTCAATGACGCATTTGTAAGGATAGAAAAGGCAGGGACATGAGCCCTACCCTACTTTAAAACGACATTTTTCCAGTAGTCCCTGACCATATCTTTAACAGATTTTGGCAGTGGCACATATCCAAGCATTTGAGCCGTTTTGTCTCCGTTTTTGAATGCCCAATCAAAGAATTTTATTACGTTTTTATTGACAGATTTTTTGTCCTTTGCAAGCAGTATCATTGTTGAGACGGTTAGTGGCCAACTGTCCTTGCCCGATGCAAGCAGTAAGTTTGATGGTATGTAGAACGAATTTTTCTCATTCCATTTTGCCTGTTTAGCCGCCTCTTTGAAGGATTTTATTGTCGGTTTAACAAATGCCCCGTCTTTGGACTGTAACTGTGCTGCCTTGAGTTTGTTTTGGATTTTGTATGCGTATTCCACATAACCGATTGCTCCCGGTATTTGTTTTACGTAGTTTGTTACGCCTTGATTGCCCTTTGCCCCTTTTCCTGTTGGCCAGCCAACTACCTTTCCATATCCTACCTCTTTATTCCACGCGGGACAAACATGGGATAACCAATATGTGAAGTTCCAAGTCGTTCCTGAGCCTTCGGATCTGTGGATGACGGTTATGATTTCATGTGGCAGGTTCAAGTTTGGGTTGAACCTTTTGATCTCTAAGTTATCCCAGTACTTCACCTTACCCATGAAGATATCACAAACGGCCTTATTTGAGAGTTTTAACTGTTTGTCTTTGACATTTTTAAGGTTGTATACAACGACGATGGAGCCTACAACGGCTGGAAATTGATACAAACCGCGCTTCTTTAGTTCTGTTGGTTTCAACATCTCATCCGAACCGCCAAAGTCCACCACCCTTTTAGTGATTTGCCTGATGCCACCACCTGATCCTATGCCCTGATAGTTGACTTTAACCCCTGTGGCTCTATGGTAATAGTAGGCCCAAGCTGTATAAACGGGATAGGGAAACGTAGCACCTGCACCGTTTAGTGATGATGCATGGGACGTTTGGATGAACATTAGTGCAACGATAAGACCCAGGATGAACCTAAAATGTCTCGCCATGAGACACCTCCTTAACAAAGATTTTTCGCTTCTAATCTATATACAGATCAAAAAGAATTGATTATCAAACTGTTAAGTTTTTGTTAAAACTTGAAAGTTTGCATTTTTACGAGGCTTTTAAAATTTCTTTACATTTTCTTAACAACAATACCTATAAACAAAAGGCATGAAAGAGAGGTTTTACGTAAAAGAGGGGTTGTTCAAATCCTTAAGTTTCGCATCTGCGCTTATAATAGTTCTCATATGCATTGCAATGTTTGTGGTGCTTTTTGTCTTTTCATATCCGGCTATAAAGCAGTTTGGTGTTCTCCATTTTATACTTTCCGATGCTTGGAACCCTGTTAAAAGGATCTTTGGCGGCGCTGGAGCAATATACGGCACAATAGTTACAACCGTGCTTTCTTTAATTTTTGCCGTGCCTGTATCTTTGGGCATAGCTATTTTCATAACGCAGATTTGCTCTCACGGTTTGAAAAGGTATTTTTCTAACGCAATTGAGCTCTTGGCTTCAATTCCAAGCATAATTTATGGTATGTGGGGTTTATTTACGCTTGCACCTTTAATGAGGAACTATATTGAGCCTTTCCTTCAGAAGATTTTTTTGCCCATACCCGTAGTTAGGTGTCTTTTTGAGGGCACGCCGCTTGGTATTGATCTTTTGACGTCGGGATTAGTTTTAAGCATCATGATAATCCCTTTTATTTCATCAATTGCAAGAGACACATTTGAACTCGTACCTAAGGAACTAAAGGAATCTGCTTACGCTATGGGCGCAACGAAGTGGGAGATGATAAAAGACGTAATTTTCCCATACTCAAAGATCGGTGTGTTAAGCGGAATTATAATAGCCACAGGTAGGGCTTTGGGTGAAACAATGGCTGTTGCTTTTGTTTTGGGCAACGACCATAATATCCATCTATCACTTCTGAAATCGTCAACTACCATATCTGTTACGCTGGCTAATGAATTCACCGAAGCCGATTTTAGGCTCTATCTTTCATCGCTTTTCTATCTTGCCTTTATACTTTTCATAATGAGCTTTACGGCTTTGGGCTTGGCCAAGTTTTTGCTTAAGAGGATGAAAAGATGAATTTAGTGAAAAAAAGAAAAATTAAGAATGTTATAGCTTTGTCTGTGTCGGTCTTTGCAGCAATTGTTGGCCTGTTTTGGCTTGTTTTTATACTTTCAAGTGTACTTATAAAGGGCGCGTCTTCCTTAAACCTTTCGCTCTTTCTAAACGATCCTGCCCCACCGGGTATTCCAGGCGGTGGTCTGCGCTGCGCATTTGTTGGACAGGCAATCATAACACTCATTGCCACATTAGTTGGTGTACCTATAGGGGTTTTAGGTGGAACGTTCTTAGCAGAGTATGGAAGATATAAGAAATACAGTGAAATCATAAGCTCCCTTGCCGACATGATGACGAGCTTTCCATCAATAGTCGTTGGTGTTTTTGTGTATACGGTAATGGTGAGGCCTATGGGCCATTTTAATGGATATGCAGGTGCAGTGGCTTTGGCTATTATCATGATACCGATCATTGTGAGAACGACCGAGGAAACATTGAAACTTATTCCCTGGGAATTGAGAGAAGCCGCTTTTGCCCTCGGTGCTCCATATTATAGGGTAATCAAGGATATCGTTTTTAGGGGTGCGGCCACAGGCTTGTTTACGGGAATTTTGCTTTCTGTGGCGCGTGTTGCCGTCGAAACAGCCCCACTGCTTTTTACATCCTTTAACAACAGCTTTTTAACCCTTAATCCAAACCAACCAATGCCATCCTTGACCGTTACTATCTACCAATATGCCATGGGTCCTTATGAAGCATGGCATAGATTGGCCTGGGGAGCTTCCTTTGTAATTGTCTTGTTTGTACTCATTATGAGTGTTTTGGGTAGATGGATAATCAACAAGAGGTATAAAAATGGGTGAAGTTCTGATAAAGGTTAGGAATTTGAACTTTTATTACGGCGAAAACAGGGTTTTGAAGGACATAAATATGGATGTTTTTAAAAATACGGTTACAGCACTTATAGGGCCTTCTGGTTGCGGCAAGACGACCTTTTTGAGGTGTTTCAACAGGATGCACGATCTGTACAAGGGCAATCGCTATGAAGGAGAGATTATTTACAACGGTGAAAACATTTTAAAGACACAAGACTTGATAAGGCTTAGGAGTAAAATAGGCATGGTTTTCCAAAGGCCGACACCATTTCCCATGTCTATTTTTGACAACGTTGCATACGGTTTAAAATTAAAGGGCATTAAAAAGAAAAGCGAGATAGAGGCAATTGTTGAA
>WFQR01000060.1 GCA_015486955.1 Hippea sp.
TAATGGAAACTCTCCGCAACTTTAATTCTTGACACATAAGATTCAGTTTTTTAAACTATAAAACAATAAGGGCTCCGAGCCTATAAACCTAAAGCTGAATGCCATGGTTTATAGGCCGATAGGGTGTAAATGGAAACATTTACGCCTCCCGGAATTTGGAAAGGAGGACCCTAAAATGTATCGCTATCCTTTATCTTTCTTTTCCTTTTTAAGTTTTATAATGCTTGCATTCCTTAACAATATGTGCAAATCTGGCGGGCCTCCCTTAAATTATCCCACCAGCATCGATTAATTTTAAATTTTAAACATTAACTTTCATCAAAAATCAATAGGGAGGTTGTTGTGTATTTAAAACCAAATATGGGGTTAGTAGCGTTAATTTTTGAGTGTTTATTGGTAGGAGCTTTTATGCAATTTTCTTCATTTGCTGGAGAGTTGTATATTAAAAAACCATTTCGGGCAACCATATACGGGTGGCTTAGCTATGAAAATTCGTATTCCAAAAAAACAGTTATAATGGGTAACACTTCCTATGTATCACCCAAAAATGCGATTTTAAGCTCCAAATGGAAACAAGATTCAAGGGTATTCACAAGAATAGGTTTTAAGATATTTAACCCTTTGACAAAAACTAAAGCTAATATCACATTAGATTCTTGGCCACAAAATTTCAATTTGATGCTTGCTTTTGTTAGGCAAGATTTGGGAGATGGATTTTATGTTACGGTTGGCAAGGATTGGTCGCTTGTAGAAGAGCATACATTTTCTTCCTACTGTTTTCTGCCGTTTCCTGCTGGTTTTCAAGGGAGTAAAAGATTTGCTCAAGTAAAGCTTTCAAAGGAAATCTTTTACGGTAATATGGTGTTCAAACCAAGTATATCTTTGGAGTATAGACCGAACAAAAACGGTGTGGTTATAGGAAAGAATATCAATCAAAAGGATAGTGCTGCGATAGCTGACAGTGGTATTAACTCATCAAGGACTGATATCCCAGCTATAGCTTTGAACTTATCTATAACCTTTAGAGAAAATCCAATAAAGGTGGGCAAGGTGTATATGTTTGCAGAGTTAGAACCGATTTATCTGTATTTTGACAACAAGGAGCATAAGGAAAATCCTTATACATTGGGTTGTGGTTTGGATTTCAGTTTCCCGTTTGGTTTAACTGTTGCATCGGAGTATATTCATACTCTCGGTATGAGCGGAGTTTCTGGAATAGAAGGAAATAATCTGAAAACTTTTTCTTATTTGTATAAAAACGGTGATTTTATTAAAAGGGAATCGAATGCGTATAACATTGAAGGTAAGTTTAGACTATCTAAAGGATTGGCGTTTGCAGGGGGATTTGATTTTGTGTACTTCAAAAACAAAGGATCGTCTAATTCATTCTTTCTCAAAAGTGAGGCAAAACACGTAAAAACAACCTTCTTGATGCTTAAAATGAACACCACAAAGGTAACCAAGCTATTTATAGAGTTCAGAAAGATAGAGACCAAATATGCAGTTTCATTAGGAAAGTTCTATGATTCAACTGGGAATCAAATTTGGGCTGGTTATAGGTACTACTTTTAAGGGTGAGAAGATTTATAGCTTGTTCAAAATTACTGGTGGTTTAAATTCCACATGTGATGGAGAAGAAAGACTTGCCTCAACCACAACAAAAGAGGCTTTTTTGTTGAGTTTTCCGTATGCAGGTAGGATTGTTTTCATGCCAAAATTATTGTCTTTTAGCACTTGGATTAGTTCCATGAACCTTGACGGATGGAAGCTTAACCTTATTGTTCCTTTGTTTTTTAGAATTCTTCTTGCGTATCCAACGATTTTATCCAGACTTTCTGTTTCGAATTTTTCTTCAAAGAAGTTCTTCGATGGTCTAAAGCTTCCGAGCTTGAAGTAAGGCGGATTTGTTATGAAGTAATCAATACTGTTTGTTTCCAAAACATCTGTTGAGGATAGAACTTTCACGTTTCTAATACCGTTCAGTTCTATGTTTTTTTCTATAATCTCTCTCAAGTCCTTATTTTTTTCGATGGCGTAAACAGTTGAATTTGGATTGTTGAGTGACACGATTATGGCAATAATCCCACAGCCACTACCAAAGTCGACGATCCTTTTGGGTGCTTTAAATATCAAATCCCTGGATAATACAAACGGTTCAAATGAAAAATGATAACCTTTACTCGGTTGGTAAACTTTGAAACTACCGAAGTCGTTTAGGATAACATCCTGCAATTTAAATTTGAGTTCCGATAAGTTACATTATGTAAACTTTTATTTTCCTCCCTCAAGTGCAGACCAGACAAACGATCCGACCATCTTCTCCCTGTATGGATTTCCCACTACTTCAAAGGCATCTTTATCTTCAAGGAGCTTAAGTATCAATTTCCTATTCAAGTCGTGGCCAGACTTATAAGCCAGATACTTTGCCTTTATATCGTATCCAATTATCGAAAGATCGCCAATTGCATCCAATACCTTGTGCCTTACAAATTCATCTTCGTATCTTAATGGGTCTTCGTTTACTA
>WFQR01000061.1 GCA_015486955.1 Hippea sp.
CAAAGTACTATATTCAGGTCTCATCCAACAAAAATAGGAAATTGGCTCTGTTAAACGTTATTAAACTTAGGAAATGTGGTCACAATGCATTTACAAAAGAGGTTAAGATAAAAGGGGTTAAATACACGCGGGTCTACGTTGGACCCATAAAAGGCTATACATTGGCTAAAGAAGAAGCCAAAGAGATCAAAAAGCAACTACATCTTGGGTATCTTCCTTTGATTAAGAAAGATGATTAAATATCCTAACATAAACCCAAATATATTCAGCTATAAGGGGATTCACTTAAGGTGGTATGGCGTTGCCTATGCTTTGGGCTTTATAATCGGTTATTTTTATTTAAACAAAAGGCTTAAAAAGTTCAACATAAAGGGGTTAATAGACGACGTTGTTTTGTATGCAGTATTTGGCGTAATCTTGGGCGGTAGAATAGGCTATGTCTTGATATACAATTTGCCTTACTACTGGCATCACCCCATTCAGGCCTTATACATCTGGGATGGTGGAATGAGTTTTCACGGCGGTCTTATAGGCACAATAATAGCCGGCATACTGCTTGCTAAGAAGTACGGCTTGAGCTTCTATGACCTTGCAGACGAGACAGTTGTCATAGTGCCCATAGGCCTTTTTTTTGGCAGAATTGCAAATTTCATCAATGATGAGCTGTGGGGTAGGGTAACGCATGTTCCGTGGGCTATAGCTTTCCCTGCAGGGGGTTATCTACCCCGCCATCCGTCTCAGCTTTACGAAGCATTCTTTGAAGGCCTTGTGCTTTTCGGCATTCTGCTTAAAATGAGGGATAAGCTTTTACCTTACAAAGGCATGTTATTTTGGCTCTTTGTGTTCTTGTACGGCTTCTTTAGGTTCTTTATAGAATTTACACGGCAACCGGATCCCCAACTTGGCTTTATTTATGGTTTAACAATGGGTCAATGGCTGTGCCTTGCTATGTTGATTGTTAGTAGCATTTTTTTAATAAAAATCTGGAGTTACTATGGACATAAAAGCAAAAAAGGAATTCGTTAGAGTAAAAAAGAAGGAAGTACCATCTCACATAATCGAGATTGGCTTAAATCTTTTATACGTTGAACCACACAATATGGAAGAAAGGCTTAAAGAGTTGGACGTGTTGAAGCAAATAAACCTTGAAGATATATTTTCTTATGAAAGTGGATCGGTGATGATTGACATATTTGAACACCCCTACAACGAAGAATTGGACAATATCGGCTTTGCAAAACAGTTGAGTCCGGATCTGGCAGTTGTGGTGAAAGACATAATCTTGGAAGAATACCAGATATTCTTAAACAGGATCTACCAAGTGGATGGCATAGCGTTTCCCATAACACATTTAACAAAAAAGGCTACAGAAAAGTTTATGTTTATCATGAGCTCTATGGGAATGATGCCCATTCCTATCGTGGACAATAATGAGGATTTAGAGAAAATCCCGGATGATTTGACAAGGGTAATCGTATTTAACAAAAATTACAATGGAAAGCCAAAAATAAAGGACAAGATCTGCTTTAAAATAGACAATGAGGGGAATTTAGTGAAATGTTAAGGGAAATAATGGACAAGGCAAAGAAAATCCATTTTGTAGGTATTGGCGGCGTAGGTATGAGCTCTTTAGCTCAATATCTACACGCAAAGGGCATAGAAATCACGGGCTCTGACCTTGAAAAGAACCATTATGTAGAAAAGTTGGAAAAGATAGGAATAAAGGTTTTTATCGGCCATTCTATACAGAATGTCTCTGATGATATAGACGTTGTCGTATCCTCAAGTGCCGTAAAAAATGACAATATCGAAGTCGTACAAGCAGAAAAACTAAACATACCAACGATAAAACGTAGCCAACTTTTGGCATATCTTGTAAACCAGTCAAAATCCATAGCTGTAGCAGGGTCTCATGGCAAAACCACAACAACGTCGCTCATTGCATCCCTACTAAAGGAGTCTAACTTGGACCCAACGGCAATTATTGGAGGAAAGTTAAGGAACATAAATAACAACGTAATGATAGGTAACGGTGAGTACTTCATAGTCGAAGCGGATGAGAGTGACGGTGGCTTTTTGCTTTTAAGTCCGTATATCGGCGTTGTAACCAATATAGACAACGACCATTTGGGATTTTATGGAAATTTTGAAAACGAAAAGATTGCATTCTACGACTTCATGTCTAACTCCCAAATGAGGATAATAAACACAGACGATATTGTGGTTAGACAGTGGGATAAACTAAAGGAAAATAGGGAAACAACGCTTACATACAGCATAAAATCCAAAAAGGCAGATATTTATGCCTACGATATAAGATTAGGTGTTGATGGAACGGAGTTTAGTGTAAAAACGCCAAAAAGACGAATAGAAAACATAAAACTGGGAATTCTGGGTTTGCACAATGTATCCAATGCTTTAGCTGTTGTGGGCATTGCAGAAATTTTAGGCATAGACGAGCAAGTAATAAGAAAGGCATTTGAAGAATTCAGGGGAGTAGATAGGCGCTTTACATACATAGGAGACTACGGTTTGCTTAAGGTCTTTGACGACTATGCGCATCATCCAAACGAGATAAAGGCCACACTATCAACGGCAAAGATTTTAAATAAAAACATATACGCAGTCTTTCAACCACACAGATTTTCAAGAACAGCATACCTAATGGACGATTTTGCCAAATGTTTCAAGGATGTGGTGAGGGTATACATTCTGGACATATATCCAGCAAGTGAAACACCCATTGACGGCATAGATTCGGAGGTCTTAACGGAGAAGATAAATGCCATATCGGGCAATGCAGTTTACATTAACAACACAGAATTACTCAAAAAACACTTAGACCAAATTGAGAAACCGGGCGTGCTTGTGGCTTTGGGCGCTGGTAGTGTATCAAGCATAATAAGGAAAATCGTTGATGATTACAAAAACAGTGCCGCTTAAGTACTTGACGAGTATACACCAAAAAGGGGTTGTAACAGTGAATTACATAGAAGATATAAATGAGCTAAATACAGACAACATAACCATCGGTGGGGGCAGCAACATATTGTTTAAAAATACACATACGGTTAATAAGCTATCCAATCGCTTTAACTACATAAAAAAGGAAGGCCCAATTGTTAGGGTAGGGGGGGCAACACCCATAAAGAGCATCATAAAATTCATGTTAAACAACTCATTGAGCTGCTTAGAGTTCTTGGCTGGTATTCCAGCCACCATTGGCGGTGCAGTTTTCATGAATGCGGGGGCGTTTGGATATGAAATAGCAGATTTTATTGAATACGTAACAATCAAAAACTCAGGCAGTGAAACCTTACTTGAAAAATCACAGTTGAATTTCAACTATAGAACAAGCAACGTGAATGGAGTAATTTTGGAAGTGGGTTTAAGATGTAAAGAAAGTAAGAGAACAGAAATAGCAAAAAAAATAGCTGAATACATCACAGAAAGGAAAAGAAAAGCTCATATAAAGGATACGTTTGGCAGCGTTTTTAAAAACCCAAGAAGTGATCTTCCTGCGGGAAAACTCATAGATGAGTGCGGTCTGAAGGGTAGGGTAAAGGGCACTGCCATGATATCACCGAAACACGGTAACTTTATCGTTGGCAATGGGTCTGTGGACGTTGATGATGTTCTATTTCTAATAGATTTGGCAAAAAACGAGGTATTAAAAAGGTTTTCAATAGAATTGGAAGAAGAGGTTAAGATAATATGAGGGTAGTTGTCGTATGTGGTGGTGATTCTTCCGAAAGGAAAGTCTCTTTATCCACGGGCAAGGCAGTTTATGAAGCCCTAAAAGTTAATTTTAGGGACGTGGAGTACATAGATTGCTTGGATGTAAAGGATTGTATTGACAAGGTGGTTCAGTCAAAACCAGATGTTGTTTTTATAGCCTTGCACGGCGGATTTGGAGAAAACGGTCAGTTTCAGGCTGTATTGGAAAGCTTGGGCATAAAACACTCGGGTTGCTCTTTTAAAGAAAGTGCAATTGCAATGGATAAGTTTGCCACAAAGTCGATCCTAAGGGCTCTCAATATACCAACATCTGAATTCTTACTAATTAAACATGTTGACCAAACCAAGCTTATAGACTTTTACCCTGTGTGTATAAAACCCCAATCAGAGGGCTCATCTGTAGATGTCCATTTTGCAAACAACCAAGAGGAAGCCAAACCCCATATAGAAAAGCTGCTTGAAAAGTACGGCAGTGCATTGGTTGAAAGAAAATTAAATGGTGAGGAGCTTACTGTAGGCATTGTTTACGATACGGTTTTACCTGTGATCAATATAAAACCAAAAAACGGATTTTACGACTACAAACACAAATACACAAAAGGGGCAACAGAGTATTTGGTTCCTGCACCGCTACCTGAGGATATTACAAAATTGGTTCAAGATGTGGCCTACAGGGCCTACAAAGCTATTGGCTGCAACAGCTACGCGCGTGTAGATTTGATTTTGGAGGGCAATGTGCCTTACGTTCTTGAGATCAACTCTATCCCAGGCATGACAGCCACGAGCCTTTTACCAAAGGCAGCTTTAGCTTATGGTATGAGTTTTGAGGAGTTGGTTAAGGTGTTAGTGGAAAGGGCATGAAGGACTATAGCGACTTCAATAAGAAGGAAACAGTTAAGTCAAATAAAAAGATATTGGTGTTAAAACTGCTGCACTTTTTGATGGTGGTATTAGCTTTTTCGTTTTTCGTGTTTCTAATTCTGTACGGCTACATACAACTTTCAAACAGGTTTGCCAAACTCAAATACGTGGTCGTAAATGGTAATCAAGTCTTACCTAAGAGGCTCATAAACACCATTGTCGCAAATAGCGGCAATATAGGTTTCTCTACGTACGATCCTTCAAAAATCTACTTTAAAATCATAGCAAATCCATGGGTAAAAGAGGCCAGGGTAGCTACCATATTCCCAGATACCATTTACGTAACAATCAAAGAAAAAACACCTTCTGCCTTCGTTCTTTATAAAAATAACGTTTACATAATAGACAAAAACGGAGCAGTGATAGATACGTACAAAAGTTACCTAAGATTACCGAAATCCCTGCCAAGAATAAGGCTTAAAACTAATTTGCTAAACGACAAACCCCTGTTGAAAGCTACTCTTAACATATACGAAAAATTAGACAAAATTGAAAAAATAAATTATATTGATATAGTGTCGGATAGCTATCAGGTGGTAAATTTTCGTAATGGGCTAAAGGTAGTGGTTAATAGTTTCAATTGTCCTAATGTAGCCATAAAGCGGTTAGCCAAGAAGTGGACATATTTAAGCACGCTCATTAACAAATTAGACAGTGTGAGTATATGTTTTGACAACAAATTCGTTCTTAAGTGGAAAAAAGGAGTTGGGAAGTGAGCGAGATTTTAAATGAGGACATTGTTGTAGGATTAGACATAGGCACCACAAAGGTATGTGCAATTGTTGGTAAGAAAACACCTGAGGGGCAGATCAAAATAATAGGTATTGGTCAAACACCGTCTAAGGGCTTGCGAAAGGGCGTTGTAATCAACATAGACGAAGCCGTTTTATCCATAAGAAGGGCGGTGGCTTACGCAGAGAGGATGAGTGGCATAAAAATCGATAGCGTATACACGGGCATCGCGGGTGGGCATATCAGGTCCTACAACTCAAGCGGTGTCGTGGCGATCAAAAATTTAGAGGTGTCAGAGTCGGATATTAGAAGGGTAATTGATGCTGCAAAAGCCGTGATGATACCGCCCGATAAGGAGATTATACACATCATACCGCAGGAGTTTATAGTTGACGATCAGCCTGGCATTAAAGACCCACGTGGAATGAACGGCACAAGGCTTGAGGTTAGGGTTCATATAGTTACTGGGTCCGTCACAAACATACAGAATATAATCAAGTGTTGCAATAAGAGTGGATTAAGGGTTAGAAACATCGTATTGCAGCCCATTGCCTCAAGCTATTCGATCTTATTGCCCGAAGAAAAGGATTTGGGCGTTGGTTTGATTGATATTGGTGGTGGAACAACGGATGTTGCAGTGTTTGCCTCAAATGCAATTAAGCATTCATCCGTCATAGCTTTGGGTGGAGATCATGTAACAAATGACATAGCTATAGGTTTGAGAACACCGTTTAAAGAGGCTGAAGAGATTAAGAAAAAATATGGATGCGCACTATCCGACTTGGTTGACGAGGATGAAATCATAAGCATACCCGGTATAGGCGATAGGAAAGCAAGGGAAATCGCAAGAAGGCTTTTGAGTGAGATAATAGAGCCAAGAATGGAAGAGATCTATTCCCTTGTTAAAGGGGAACTTGAAAAGATGGGTCTCTTGCCACTTTTAGCCAGTGGTGTTGTTTTAACTGGTGGAACGGCGTTGATGAGTGGTTCGCTTGAACTTGCAGAAAAGGTCTTTGAATTGCCAGTGAGATTGGGCAAACCACAGGGTATCGTGGGATTAAAGGACGCAGTGGACAACCCCATGTATGCAACGGGTGTGGGACTTGTGATGTACGGATTCCAAAAGGCCAAAGATGAAGAAGAACTGAATATAGACGAGAGAATTTCAAAAGATGAGGGTAGCCTGTTTTCCTTGATTGTCAAAAAGATGAAAAGTTGGGTTAAAGAAATGTTTTAAATGGAGGCTTAAGTAATGGCAAAGCAAGAGAAAAATGATTATTCTTCGGGTGCTATTATAAAGGTTATTGGTGTTGGAGGTGGCGGCAGCAACGCCGTTAATACAATGGTTAGCTATGGCATTAAAAATGTAGAGTTCATATCTGCGAACACGGACATACAGGCCTTAAACGCTTCGCTTGCTCAAACGAAGATACAGCTGGGTAAAAAACTGACTCGTGGTCTTGGTGCCGGTAGCGATCCAGAAAAAGGCAGGAAAGCAGCGGAGGAAAGCATAGAAGAAATAGAGGCTGTCTTGTCTGGTGCAGACATGGTATTCATCGCTGCTGGAATGGGCGGGGGCACAGGGACGGGTGCATCGCCCGTTATAGCCAAAGTGGCAAAGGATTTAGGAGCTTTGACGATAGCCGTAGTAACAAAACCATTTGAGATGGAAGGTAAAACAAAAAAGGAAATAGCCCTAAAGGGTATTGATGAGCTCAAAGAAAATGTTGATAGTATAATAGTTATACCAAACCAAAGGTTGCTTGACATATACAAAAATCTAACCCTGCTTGAGGCATTCAAGAGGGCTGACGACATTTTGAGACAGGCGGTACAAAGTATTGTTGAACTGATCTACAAACAGCCTAATTCACAGATTATTATGAATATAGACTTTGCCGACGTTGAATCGGTCATGAGGGAAAAGGGCGTTGCCTTAATGGGCGTTGGTGAAGCATCTGCTGAAGGTGGTGAAAACAGGGTAAGACGGGCAACAGAGATGGCAATCTCCAACCCTCTGCTTGAGAATACGTCCATAAAAGGCGCAAAAGGTATCTTAATGAACATAACGGCCGGCAAAAACTTTGGAATGGATGAGTTCAATGAGGCAACATCGATCATCGAGAAAAATATGAACGAAAAGGCACTCTTTAAACACGGTTTCGTTTTAGATGAGAGCTTAGGCGACAAGGTGAGAATAACAATTATTGCTACAGGTTTTTCAGACAACACAGCACGATCTTCGCGGGATAGATTGATCAACAGACCAGAATACAGGAGCTTAAACTCAAGAACAATCAACGAAATTAAAAAAGAGACTGCAATACCCATTGATGATGAAAGGGATATACCGGCATACATTAGGAGACAGAAACAAAAGGAGGAAAATTAGTTGATAGAGCACTACCTAATCGCAGGTGTGATTTCTTACCTATTGGGTAGTGTTCCGTGTGGTTTTTTAATTGCAAAGTCGAAAGGTGTTGATATCAGAAAAGAGGGAAGCGGCAATATAGGTGCTACAAATGTTTATCGCGTTTTAGGTAAAAAAGATGGTGTTTTAACGCTTGTACTGGACGTCGGTAAGGGTGCTTTAGCCGTAACATTATTCACACTTATTTTTCCCAAAGAAACGCACATAGACGTAGTTTCTGCTGTCTCTGCCGTTTTGGGGCATGATTTTAGTGTTTTCCTACTTTTCAAAGGCGGTAAGGGCGTTGCAACGAGCTACGGTGCGAGTTTGCCCATAGATCCATTGGCATCGCTCGTTGGAATGTTTGTGTGGATCGGTATTCTTTTGACAACCAAATATTCATCCCTCGCTGCACTGCTATCGTTCCTAATTGCTACACTAATTGCTATATCAAGCAACGATTACGTTGTGAGAATATACTTTTTAAGCCTGTACGTTTTAATGATCTTTAAACATAGAGAAAACATAAAAAGACTATTTAAAAGGGAGGAAAACAGAATAAAAATTTGAGTTTTAAGGAATTATCTTGTATAAAGGGGCGAAGCTATGGCACTTAGGAAAAGGGAAATTGAACTGTTGGCCGATAAGATAGCGGTAAACCTGATTAGGAGCGGGAATGTTAAG
>WFQR01000062.1 GCA_015486955.1 Hippea sp.
CTATAGCTAACAGACAGATCCCTAACTTCAATGATACTTTCTGCCAAGGTAAGCCTCTATCACCTCTCTGTTATTGACAACTTCAGCGGGTGAGCCTTCCGCAATCTTCCTGCCATAGTTAATCACCATAACCCTTTCGCAAAGCTCCATAACAACAGGCATGTTGTGTTCAATAATGATTATTGTAATGCCCTTTTTATTTAAACTGACAACAAGCTCCTTTAGCTCATCCATCTCAGAGAAGCTCAAACCCGAAAAGGACTCATCGAGTAGTATAAGCTCAGGCGTAAGCGCAAGCGCTCTTGCAATTTCCAATTTTCTCTGTAAGCCCAACGGCAACTCCGCCGCATTCCTATCCTTCAAATCAATCAAACCCACATCCTTAAGGATACCTTCAGCCAGTTCCAATGTTGACTGGGTTTTCCATCTTTTTAAAAAGACAAACACGTTCTTGTAGAATTCCTTGCCCAACGATGTGGCAACGCTTTCCAAAACCGTCATACTTCTAAAAGGCCTAACGACCTGAAATGTTCTACCTATGCCAATTTGTGCCCTTCTAAAAGCATTGAGGTGAGTAATATCACGTCCCTTATAAATCAACCTACCAGAGTTTGGTTTTATTAATCCACTAATGATATTAAAAAGCGTTGTTTTACCGGCACCGTTTGGTCCCACAATGCCAAAAATCTCTCCATTTTTAACAAAAAAGGATATATCACTTAATGCTTTCAAGCCGCCGAACTGCTTTGAAATAGACTCTGCTTTTAAGATTTCTTCAAAATGCTCCACACCAAACCCCTCTTGCCAAAGAATCCATCTGGCTGAAACCTCATCATGAGCACAATTAAAAGTCCATAGACAAGCATTCTGTAGCTGTGAATGGGTCTAAAAATCTCAGGCAAAATAATCAACAGAACTGCCCCGAATATGGGTCCGATGATCGTTGCCTCACCACCAACCATCACCATGGCAAGGATTGTCACAGACACAGGAAAAGAAAAGTCGTTTGCGCTGATAAATCCCATAAATGACGCATAGAGAATACCGCTTACAGCAACTAAAGCTGAGCTTATGGCAAAAGCAAACAGTTTGAACTTTACAGGCGAAATACTGCTTACAGTAGCTGCCGTCTCATCGTCTTTGATGGCAAAGCTTGCAAGACCAGCCCAGGAAGTTTTATAGATATAGCTAATGGCAATTGTTACTGCCACGAAAAAGTAAACAATGAGCATAAAAGAAAAATTTGAAATCATCTGACCGTGAACTGTTGGATAGGGAATGTTGCCTATACCCATTGCTCCGCCGAAGTAGTTAAATGTGTTGAAAATCCCCTGAACAATGAAGTTTATACCAATGGTTGCTATGGCAAGGAAGTCCTCCGAAAGCCTCAAGCATGGAAGACCCAATAAAACACCGATAATCGTTGTTATAACAATAGAAAGCACGCTCGCCTCTAAAAAACCCAATCCGTACCTTGTAGTCAAAATGGCAAAGGAATATGCACCTATAGCCCAGAAGGCGGCATGCCCCAAAGAAACCTGACCGACATATCCCACTATTATGTTTAAACTCAATGCAAGGATGATGTAAATACCTATGGTAATGAGAAGTGTAATCAGATAACCGCTCATGCTTTACTTTTCCCGAATATGGTCATTATTCCTTCAGGTTTGATAAGCAAAACCAAAACCATGAATATGAACGCCAAGGAGTCCCTCGGCAGGGGTATGTTAAACACTCCTATGGACACAGCCTCGACTACACCGATAATCAAAGCCGCCCAAAATGCACCCCAGATATTACTCATACCGCCAACAACAATGATAGCAAGGGATTTGTAAGCTGGCACATCGCCCATCGATGGGTAAACGGAGTTAAAGTAAATCCCCACAAGCATACCGGCAAGACCGGCAAATGTAGAACCAAAGGCAAATGCAAGCATAATCATGTTCTTTGAGTTTATGGATACGGTCTCCGCCATCTCCATATCTTGGGAAACGGCTTTAAGCGCCAAGCCAAACCGCGTTTTCTCCGTGATAAACCAGATTAAAAGTATGGATACAAAACTA
>WFQR01000063.1 GCA_015486955.1 Hippea sp.
AACACACTCAATTCGCCGACGCCTGCTATGTATGGAAGGTGCAAATAGTGCGAGAAAATGACATTTCCAGAAATGTAAGAAAACACAATCAAAGGCATTATCGTAGTAAGCGAAGGACCCGTTGCAAGACCATCCAGACCGTCTGTCAAGTTAACGGCATTGGACGTTCCAACAATAACAAAAACGGCAAAAGCGATGTAAAACAAACCCAGGTTTAAAACACCGTTTTTTACAAAAGGAATGTAGACGCAGCCCGCACATAGATTAACACTCCTGTCGTACTCAAAGATCATGTAAGCAACCAAAAAGGCAGCCAAAATCTGCATTAAAAACTTGCTCTTTGCCTTCAAACCGTTGTTCTTACCCCGTTTAACCTTCAAAAAGTCATCCAAAAAACCAATCATCACAAAAAGAAACACACCAAACAGGACAATCCAATTTATCCTAATATCAAACCTCATCCACAGTAAAACGGAACTAAAGAAACCGCCCCATATGATTAAACCGCCAATTGTGGGCGTTCCACTCTTTTTCTTATGGCTATCAGGCTCAAAACCCTTAAACTGATCCTTAATCTGCAAGCGTTTCAAAATGGGAATAAGCACCCTCCCAAGCCAAAGGGAAATAAACAAAGAGGTCAGAGACGCCATGATCAACCTAAATGTTATGTAGTGAAAAACGTTGAATGGAGAGAAAAAATGGATCAGTTTTTCATAAAAAATGTAGTAAAGCATTACACTTTCACCGCCTCGTATATTTCTTCTAACCTCATTCCCCTTGATGCCTTAAACAAAACCACATCGTAATGTTTGATCTCTCTTTTTAAAAAATCTACTATAGCTGACCTTTCGTTAAAATGCTTTAAAAACCCCTCTTCCATCTCTTCGCCAATAAACCTTGCATCCTCACCAATCGTAACAACATCTATTCCCTTACCCTTTAAAAATTCACCAACCTCCCTGTGCAACTGTTCGCTGTAGTCACCAAGCTCAAACATATCACCCAAAACGGCAAGCTTCCTACCTTCTTGTTTCGAGAGAACATCAACGGCATACTTCATTGAATCAACATTGGCGTTGTAACAATCAAGAATAACAAGCGTCGAACCGAGTATGGTTTTTCTCATCCTATAGCCTACAGGCTCAAAGTTGTTATATACAAATTTTGCACAGTCCTCTTCAATGTCACCACCAAACGCACAAGCGGAAGAAAAAGAGGCGAGTACAGACAGTGGATTAATCTCATCCCTAAGCGGCAAGCTTATTTTCTTCTCTTTTAAATTGACAACCAAAAAATCACCTTCTTTTCGAGCCTCAAAATCGCAGTTGTTATTAAAAGAAAAACAAAAGCTATTGTCTCTATCCTTAAAAGTTTCCGACAAAAGCTCATCATCACCATTGTACACAAGCAATGCCCCATCATGGACTATTTTTCTTTTCTCTTCCAGCACACCCTCAACGGAACCAAAGAATTCAAGGTGAACACGCGAAACATTGAGAAACAAAACGCCATCGGGCTTGAAAAAGTTTGCTATCTCTTCCATTTCACCGGGCTTACTGACACCCACCTCGACAACACAAAAATCCTCATCATTCAACCTCAAAAGTGTCTTACAAACGCCAATAATGTTGTTCTCATTGGCATAACTTCTGCACACCCTAAATCTACAGGAAAGCACATCGGCCAAAAGTTCCTTTGTTGTAGTCTTACCCACAGAACCAACAACGGCAATCGATTTTGCTCCGCTTTTTTTCAGATTGTATGCCGCAATCCTTTTCAACGCCTCTAACGTGTCATCAACCAAAATATGAGGGCATTCAACGGACCTTTCCACAATGGCAAAAGTGCCACTCTTTTCAACAGCATCATTCGCAAATCCATGACCATCGAATCGTTCGCCCTTTAAAGCAACAAAGACCTCTCCCCTCTTGATAGTCCTTGAATCAATGGAAAAACCAGAAATCTTATATTCGCCACCGATTTTCAAATCCTTCGGATCAAGAATGTGTAAAAGCTCTTTCAATCCAAGTTCCAAAGCCCTCTCACCACTTCCCTATCGTCAAAGTGAATGGTCTTGTCCTTTAATATCTGATAATCCTCATGTCCCTTGCCTAAAATTGCAACAATGTCGCCACTTTCTGCCATCTCAAGCGCCTTCTTTATAGCCTCAAACCTGTCGGGTATCACAAAAACGTTGTCCTTCTTTTCGATACCATTCAAAATATCTTCAATAATCTTAAGCGGATCCTCACTCCTCGGATTGTCACTTGTAACAACGACAATATCACTCAAGCTTTTAGCCACACGGCCCATCTTTGGTCTCTTTGTCCTATCCCTATCACCACCCGCACCAAAAACCGTTATGATCCTATTTCTCTTTATCTTGTTCAGAGCACTCAAAACGTTCCTCATGGCATCGTCTGTGTGAGCATAATCAACAACGGCATAAATACCGTCCTTTTTGAAAAACTCAAGCCTACCCGGTGCTCCGCGACTCTTTCCGATAGCATCAACAATTTGTCTATCTTCAATGCCAAAGAACTTTGCAACACCAATGGAGGCAAGTATGTTGTAAGCGTTGTACTCACCGATCAGGGGCGATTCTATATGCAAAACCTCGCCAAACACATCAACATCCATTCGAATACCATCCAAAGAGAACTCAAAATTCACAGGCCTAATATCCGCATTTTTAGAAAAGCCGTATGTTATGGTGTTTTTAGATATCCGCTTGCCATAATCATCGTCTATGTTAACGACCTTTGGGTCGTTTTCGCCAAAAAACGAAAGCTTCGCCTTTGCATAATTCTCCATTGTTCCATAAAAATCAAGGTGGTCTTGCGAGATATTGGTAAACACCTTTAAAGCAAACCTAACACCCGCAATTCTATTAAAACTCAAGGCATGTGAAGACACCTCAGTAAAGCAGTATTCGGCTTTTGCCCTTACCATTTCACTGAAAATCCTATGCAAATCCAACGATTCTGGTGTGGTGTTTTTTAACTTGAACCTCTCACCTTTAAGCGTCCATCCCGTTGTACCAAGCAGTTCACCATTTTCAAATATGGACCTCAAAAGATACGTCGTTGTTGTCTTGCCGTTCGTTCCCGTAATCCCAACAACCTTCAATTTGGACGAAGGCTCACCATAAAACCAATCGGCTACAAAACCCATGCATCCCTTTACATCTGAGACCCTAATGCACCTATCATCATCAAAGCTCTCCTCAGATACAATTAGAACTCGCTTAAATTTGCTCAAAATCTCAGGTACAAACCTGTTTGCATCAACGCGCGTTCCCTTTATTGCAAAAAAGACAAAACCCTCTTTTAACTCCCTTGAATCGTAGCTTAAGCCCGAGGGCTTAAAGTTTTTTATCTTTTCCAAACATTCCATAGATTGCTCCAAAACATAAACTCAAGCTACATTGTAAACATGCGCCACCAAACATTCAACCACAAATTAAAAAAGCCGGCACAAAGGCCGGCTTCTGCCCCACTCCCCTAAGATTTTAAGCCGTCCTAATCTTTGCAACGTCCTCAAGACCAAGCTCTTTTATGGAAATCTCTCTCATCTCCACTTTCCTGATCTTTCCAGTAACGGTCATTGGGAAGGAATCTGTGAACTTTATGTATTTTGGAATCTTATAATGCGCTATTTTGCCTTTGCAGTACTCTTTAATTTCTTCTTCCGTTGCCGTCTCACCCTCCTTAAGCCTAATCCAAGCACACACTTCTTCTCCGTACTTCCTGTCTGGCACACCAATAACCTGAACATCTGCAATTTTCGGATGCGTATACAAGAACTCCTCGATCTCACGTGGATAGATGTTCTGTCCGCCCCTGATGATCATGTCTTTAATCCTTCCCGTTATCTTAAAGTACCCATCGTCGGTCATCGTGGCCAAATCGCCCGTATGTAACCAACCGTTCTCATCAATGGCCTCACGTGTGGCTTGAGGGTTGTTGTAGTAGTATTTCATCACGTTGTATCCCCTTGCGCACAGCTCACCCTGCTCACCCACAGGCAAGATCTCTCCCGTCTGCGGATCAATTATCTTAACCTCAACATAGGGCAACGGCTTTCCAACCGTCTCTGTCCTATGCTCAAGTGTATCATCTGCCGGTGTTTGTGTTATAACAGGACTTGCCTCCGTCTGACCGTAAGCAATCTCAACCTGATGCATGTGCATTTCTGTGTTTACCCTCTTCATGATCTCAACAGGGCAGGGAGAACCGGCCATAATACCAGTTCTCAAGCTACTCAAATCAAACTTCTTAAAATCCGGATGCTCAAGTTCGGCAATAAACATAGTAGGAACGCCGTGCAAAGCTGTGCATTTTTCTTGTTCAACAGCCTTCAAAACCGCCAAAGGGTTGAAGTACTCACTCGGCAAAACCATCGTAGCTCCATGTGTTACGCAGGTTAAATTGCTCATAACCATACCGAAGCAGTGATAAAACGGCACGGGTATACAGAGCCTATCTTTATCTGTAAACTTCATCATTTCGCCAACAAAAAATCCGTTGTTTAATATGTTAAAATGGCTCAGTGTTGCTGCCTTTGGAAAACCAGTTGTTCCTGAAGTGTACTGAATGTTTATTGCATCATCAAAATCCAAGCTTTTTTGCCTGTCCCTTAACTCACTATCATCAACTTTTGAAGCCATATCCAGCACGTCTTTCCACTTAAACATGCCCGAGTACTTTTTATCGCTTATGCAGATCACATTCCTGAGATGCGGCAATTTATTGGATCTTATCTGTCCTGGTATTGCGCCCCTGACAAACGGCGCAACCCTGTAGAACATATCGATATAATCCGACGTCTTAAAGCTCTCTATCAAAATCAGCGTGTTAACCTCTGACTGCTTTAGAGCGTATTCAAGCTCGTTTGTCCTATAAGCTGGGTTGACTGTAACCAATATGGCGCCGATCTTGGCCGTAGCGAACTGTGTTAAGACCCATTCTACGTTGTTTGTCGACCATATGGCAACCTTATCGCCTTTCCTTATCCCTAAAGCCAGCAGACCTTTTGCAAGCCTATCTACCTCTTCTTTGAATTCCTTGTAATTCATGCGTATGCCCTGATGCAGGCTGATGATACAATCGTTATTTGCATACTTTTCTGCACTCTCATCCAAAACATCACCAATGGTCTTTGCTATAAACTTTGTCGTTGATCCTTCAAATGCGTAACTTAACATCTCTCCCCCCTAACGTTTTAGACATAACCACCGTTTGACGGTTTTTTACCCAACTTCTTCTCTATTTCCATCCGCCTCAAAACAGCCCTCTTTATCTTGCCACTTATTGTTTTTGGCAGCTCCTTGACAAACTCAATCTCTCTCGGATACTTGTAGGGCGCCGTTTTCTTCTTAACGAACTCCTGAATGTCTTTTACAAGTTCTTCGGACGGTTCATAGCCTTTGGCCAGTATGATAAACGCCTTAACGATTGTTCCCCTAATTGGATCTGGACTTCCCACAACCGCACTTTCAGCAACAGCTGGATGCTCTTGAAGGGCACTTTCCACCTCAAATGGCCCGATCCTGTAGCCAGACGATTTTATCACATCATCAGCCCTTCCGTAGAACCAAAAGTATCCATCATTGTCGATATAGGCCCTATCGCCTGTGTAATAGAAATCGCCCCTAAACGCCTCTTCCGTCGCCTGTTCGTCTTTATAGTAACCTTTGGCAAGTCCAATGGGATGTTTTGGCTTTATCTTAACGGCTATATGTCCAGGCTCACCGACGGGCATGTCGTTTCCATCATCATCAACAACGCGAACATCAAAACCTGGAACGGGTTTACCCATAGAACCGTACTTTATGGGCATGCACGGATAGTTTGCCACAAGTAAGACGCTCTCCGTCTGGCCGTAACCATCGTAAATCAGCGTGCCCGTAGCATTCTTCCACGCCTTTATAACCTCTGGATTTATCGGCTCACCCGCAGAGGTACAGTGCCTCAAAGAGGAAAAATCGTATTTACTCAAATCCTCTTGAATTAACATCCTGTAAACCGTAGGCGGTGCGCAAAATGATGTTACACCCTGTGTTGTAAGAAGCTTCAGGGTTGTTTTAGGATCAAAATGCGTGCCAGCATTGTGCATAAAGACGGCAGCGCCAATTTGCCACTGGCCGTAAAGCTTACCCCAAACAGCCTTACCCCATCCTGTATCGGAGATCGTCCAGTGCAGATCCGTCGGCTGTAGATCGTGCCAATATTTGGCTGTAACGATATGAGCCAAAGCATAGGATTGTTCGTGTAACACCATTTTTGGATACTTTGTTGTTCCACTTGTAAAGTAGATCAAAAGTGGATCCGTTGATTTCGTTGGCTCAACATCGTCTCTTGAAAGCTTATCCGAAGCCTTATCCATTTCATCTTCGTAGGAAAGCCAACCCTCGAGATCCCCGTCTATCACCATCTTGTATTTCAACGTCTTGCAATCACCATTCTTGCACGCCTCTTCCACTTTGGCCGCACTCGATGCGCCGGCCACAGCCATAACAGCCTCGCCTTTATTGATCCTATAACGTATATCCTCAGGCATCAGTATATTGGGTGCAGGCAAGGCAACCGCACCTATTTTGTTCAAGCCCAACATAACCGCATACCACTCAACAACACGCGGCACCATCACAAAGACATTGTCACCTTTTTTAATGCCCAAATTCCTCAAGACGTTGGCAAACTTGTTGGACATAATAGATATATCCCAAAAGGTAAATTTCTTTATAGTCCTCCCCGTTGTATCGGCCCATACAAGAGCGAGCTTTGTCCTGTCCTTCGCCCATTCATCAACAACATCAAAGGCAAAGTTGTAATACTCAGGCACTTCCAACTTAAAATTTTTAACCTCCTCCTCGTAATTAACCATGTTATGTTTCATAAACCACTACCTCCACGTAAATAATTGTTCCTTGTTTTTTTCTACAAAAATATAGTAAAAAAGTCAATAGACTATAATAATTAAGTTAAGCGAGATTAAACTATTGTTTAGGTAAAGTTATTTTATCATTTATGTTTATTCAAATAATCCTTCAAAAGACTCTCAAACAGTTCAGGCACAAGTTTCATCTTATCTTCTGGCTCAACACAGGCTATCCTCACCTGTGTATGGCCTGGATTTCTGCCCTCTATGACATTGTAAAAGCCCCACATTGGGCTAACAAGTAATGTATATCTTCTGCCATCTATCTTAACCTCACCCTCTTTTGCGCAGTACATAACAAAATCCTCAGCATCAAAATCCTCATCTACCATATCCCTTAAATCAACAACAAGGTAGATGGATGCTTCGGGTTTTGAAACAATGGCTTTAGGCAACCTCTTTTTCAAATTTTCATACATGTATTCAAGCAAATTTTTATAATAGTCGCGCAAACCCTTAATCCACGCCCTTATATCTTCAAAACTTTCATCGTACAACGCCTCTGCAATGTGCATATCTATAATGGAAGGACAGAGGTAGGTTGTATTGGCAGCCGAT
>WFQR01000064.1 GCA_015486955.1 Hippea sp.
TGGCTGAAACATTCAGTTCGTTGGCAAACTTCGTCCAGCTCTTCAGTGTCTGCTTCTTTATCGTTGCCGTTCCTAAAAACTCTCTTCCCTCTTGAATGCCTATTACGAATGCATCGCCGCATTTTTGCCTGAATTCACCCATTTTGCCCTCTCTAACCAATTGAGCAAATTCGGGTTTCAAACTGACAGTGCCCAGATCCAGAAATATGGGTTTTTTGTAATCCAAAACGCCCGCATAGAGGGATTGATTGAATGTGCAGGTTTTTGTGCCTTGAACGAGGTTGAGTTTGTCCGATGCCTTGTATGTGGTTGCGCCCAAGATCTTAAGCGACGCATCGACACTCAACTTTAGGTCGTCCTTAACCTCTGATGTGGATTGGGCAAACTTGAAGAATGAATGATAGTAGGGAGACCCACTTTTGAGCGTGGAATTCCTGTCATAGGTTACACATATACTCTTAAAGCTCTGCCTGTGTGTGTCATACCCCCAGCCGTAATTTACAGGCATTGACCCTGTGGGTTCAACAGTGGGAAACTCGACCACTTCGGCCCTTGCCAAGAAGGCAAAGAGCGTAAAGACCGTCAAAAAGAGAAAAAAACGCCTCACTTTCATAAAAACCTCCAAGTTTCTTTTGGTCAGGTTAATAAAATTCCCCGAGATTAATTAAAGTATATATAACATAATTCTAATAGATTGTCAAATAATTTAATATGAGACAAAAATGCAACTTTATATGTTCTTGACAGAGTTTTAGGGGTTAAGTATGCTAAGAGGCATGAAATTCGTAATTAAGCGCATTTTGAGATTTTTTATTTTTTTGCTAATAGTTGCATCTGCAACGTGTTCCTATGCAAAGGGTCAGTATACATTTATTCCAAAGGTTGACGTGTACAGGGTTAAGGTATATCGCAAATTGCCCGTTAAACTCACCTATCCTGCAAGGCTTAAAAGTTTTAAGGATGTGATTGTTAAAGCCCAGGTCAGTGGGATTTTGTTAAAGAGGTTTTTCAAAGAGGGTAGTTTTGTAAAGAAAGGGACGGTTCTTTTTCTTATAGATCCAAGTACCTATGAGGCAAAATTGGATCAGTTGAAGGCAGAGTTGGCCGGTGCAAAGGCTGAGCTTTCCTATGCCAAAGCCAACTATTTGAGGATAAAGAAGTCCTATCTTGAAAATTTAGTCAGCAAAGATCAATACGATAAAGCTGAATACGAGTTTAAAAGTGCGCAGGCAAGGGTAAAAAGCCTTGAGGCTCAGGTTAGATTGGCCCAAATTAACCTGTCATATACCAGACCCAGGTCGCCCATATCCGGTTTTGTGAGAATGAGAAAGGTTGATGTGGGTAATCTGATAGAATTTGGTGAGCCCCTCGTTGAGATTGTTAAAATCGATCCCATATACGCTGAATTTTCTATTCCCGACAGTGATATTGATATGATAATGGAAAATAGTCACCATCTTAAGGCTACTTTAATCGTAAATGGCAAAAGAATTGACGGCAAAATAGACTTTATAGACAGAAAAATCGACCAGTATACGCAGACATTGAAATTAAGGGCTATTTTTAAAAATAAAAATCTATTACTTTTCCCCAATGAATTTGCCAAAGTTGAGCTTTCTGGTGTCTTTAGGGAAAACGAGGTTTTAATTCCACAAAGGGCTGTACTTCAAACAACAAAGGGTCCGGTTGTGTTTTTGATTGTAAAAGATAGGGTTTCGCCTAAACCGATAAAAATTCTGGATCAGTATAAAGATTATTTCATCGTTAAGGGTTTAAAGCCCGGTCAATTTATAGCTTTGGATAATCTGCTTAAACTTAGGCCAAATATGAAAGTTGCCGTAGATAAAACGGTCAAATGATATCAAAGTTCTTCATAGAAAGACCACGATTTGCCATCGTTGTTGCAATAATCATTGTCATTGCAGGCGTACTTTCCATTAGAAGTTTGCCCGTTAAGGAATACCCCACACTTACGCCGCCGAGGATTACAGTTAACGCATTTTACCCATCTGCCGATGCAGACACCATACTAAAAACCGTGGCTGCTCCGCTTGAAGAGGCGATAAACGGTGTTAAGAATATGCTTTACATGAAATCCACGGCATCCTACGGTAGCCTTTCAATCAGCGTTTACTTTAAAGTGGGAACAAATCCCGACATAGCTAAAATTGACGTGAGCAACAGAATTCAAAATGTGTTGGGTAGTTTGCCAGAGGTTGTAAGACGTTTGGGTGTTCAGGTGAGGGAGAGTTCACCTGATTTACTAAAAGCCTATGCCTTTGTATCAACAAGCAAGAAAAGGACGCTTGAGAGCTTGTCCAATTACATATTAGTCAACATTTTAGACGAGCTAAAGAGGGTTAAAGGTGTAGGAAATGCGATTATTTGGGGTGAGAGAAAGTACTCGGTCCGCGTTTGGCTTAAACCCGACAGGTTGGCAGAGTTCAACTTAACACCGATGGATGTGTATAGGGCGATTCAGGAGCAAAACGAAGAATACTCAGCGGGCGGCATAGCACAAGAGCCCACAAAGAAAACCTTTGTATTCTCTTACACTTTGAAAGGACAAAGCAGGCTAAAGACGATCAAACAGTTCAAGAACATTATCATAAGGGCGAACCCGGATGGTTCTGTTTTAAGGTTAAAAGATATTGCCGATGTGAAGCTCGGTAGCGAAAGTTACAGCGTGGCCACGTATTTTAACGGTAAAAAGGCAATACCTGTGGGCATTTTTGCTCTGCCCAATGCAAATGCTTTAGAGGTATCAAAGGCTGTTGATAATAAGCTTAAGGAACTATCAAAAAGCTTTCCAAAGGACATAAAGTACTACACACCTTACGATCCAACAAAGTTTATAAGGCGTTCGATAAACGAGGTCATACACACGCTGTTTGTTGCTCTGATTTTGGTGAGTATCGTGATTTACCTATTTTTGGGCAATATCAGGGCAACATTAATACCGGTTTTGGCAATACCTGTCTCGATTTTGGGCTCTTTTGCGGGTCTTTATATTTTTGGTTTCTCCATAAACCTTCTAACGCTATTCGGACTTGTCCTTGCCATAGGGCTTGTTGTAGATGACGCCATAGTGGTCATTGAGAATGTGGAAAGGGTGATACATGAGGAGAACCTGCCAACTAAAGAGGCCACAATAAAGGCAATGGAGGAGATTACATCGCCTATCATAGCAATAGTCTTGGTGCTTTCTGCAGTGTTTATCCCAGCGGCGTTTGTTGGTGGATTTTCGGGTAAGATGTTCCAGCAGTTTGCCGTTACTTTGTCTATCTCAATGGCTTTATCGGGATTTATAGCCTTATCCTTAACGCCTGCCTTATGCGCCTCTCTCCTTAAAGGCGAGATAAAACCCATAAAACCGGTTCGATTATTTCAAAAGTTCTTTTCATGGCTCACAGATAAATTTTCAAAGACCGTTAGTTTCATGCTAAAGATATCATTAATTAACGTTTTGATATACGCTTGCATTATCTTGCTTATAGTTGGCATAGTAAAGAGGATACCTACGGGGTTGGTTCCACCTGAGGATAAGGGTGCTATCTTTGTAATGACATACCTGCCACCCGGATCGTCGCTTAAGAGAACCGAGTATGTTTTGAACAATGAGTTAGAAAAACAGCTGATGAAATTAAAGTATGTAAAGAGTGAGCTATCTGTTGCCGGAATAGATTTGGCTTCGATGGGCGTTGAGCCCAATGCTGCCATTACCTTTGTTGAATTAACCGATTGGAGCAAAAGAAGGGGTTTTAAGCTTAGCTCTTTATATCTCTCCCATGTCTTGATGTTTAAGTTTTTTAAGAATCGAGATGCGCTCATCTACGCATTTAACCCACCACCGATTATGGGCATGAGTATGACGGGTGGCTTTGAGATGTACGTTCAAAACAGAAAGGGTGATAGTTTGTCTAAGTTTTCTGAGGAGATTAACAAGTTGGTTTATGAAGCCAATAGACAGAAGGACTTAATGAGTGTCAGAACGACATTGATGGCAGATGTGCCCCAATATAAGGTGATAGTTGATAAGGTGAAGGCAAAGGCGTTGGGTGTTAGTATATCGGATGTTTATACAACGCTTGCCATGACGTTCGGAAAAGCATACGTTAACGATATAAACATGTTTGGCCATACGTTTCATGTTAATATAGAATCCCTTTGGAAGTACAGGGAAAATACAGATGATTTTAGGTTTGTCTATGTGAGGTCTAAATATGGCTATTTGGTGCCTGTTTCGGATCTTGTGAAAATCAAGAGAACAACAACTGCCACGACGTTGCAGCGTTTTAATTTGTTCCCTGCTGCTAAAATCATAGGCCAGCCAAAACCCGGCTACACAACGGGTCAAGCAATGGATACGATGGCTAAATTGGCAAAGAGAATTTTGCCTAAGGGATACACAATTGCTTGGGCTGGGAGCTCATTGGAAGAAAAGATTGCTCAGAAAA